>NZ_LWFU01001061.1:0-977 GCF_001635135.1 Oleiphilus sp. HI0080 | reverse complement strand
ACAGAACACAGCGCGCCCGATGTCTGTTATTCAGATGAGCGAGCCACAAAACAAGAATGTGCAAAGTGTTGCAGATGCCTTGGACTCACAATCGAATATTACTCAGTCGGGCGGGCCAAGGAGTTCGGTAAAGTCTGTCAATATCCGAGGACTTGGCGGCAACAAAGTGCTGCAAACAATCGATGGCGCGCCCCAAGCATTTCAATCTGGTCATCGGGCGAGCTATTTTCTCGATCCGGCATTGATCAAGCGTGTTGAGGTGGTAAAAGGCCCTGCGTCGAGTATTTATGGCTCCGGCGCAATTGGCGGCGTCGTCGCACAAGAAACGATTGACCCTGAAGATCTGCTTGCTGGAGATCGCAAGCAGGGCGGGTTTGTAAAACTTGCGAACAACGCAAATAACCAGCAACAGGATGTTGTTGCGGGTTTGGGGCTACGCTCTGGAGATCTGGACTGGCTGCTATCAGGCTACTACAAAGATGGCGACGATATGACGCTTGGCAATGGCGACACGCTTGAGAGTTCTGCAGAGCGATCAAAGGGTGTTTTGGTGAAGCAAAACTGGTTTGTTGCTGATAGCCAAAGTCTTGGCTTGAGCTATCGAAATGAGCAGCTTGCAGGTCAGGTTCCCTCCAATGGCTCGGCCGCCATCAACGGTACAAGTGTATTTAATCTTCAGAGGGACCAAGTAAACCAAGCTGCAAACATTGATTATGACTGGGTCAACAAAGACGGTAGTAATACGTTCAACGCGAAAGCCTATTGGGACAGCATTGCCATTGACGAATCGCGTATTAGCGACAACAGAGCAGATAAAACAGAGCAAGATAGCGTTGGTCTATCGCTTGATAATGTAACGGGCTTCAATGGGTTTACTTTATTAACCGGTGCCGAAACGAAAGAAACGCACTTTGATGGTGAGCGCTCTGGTGTCGCTGGAACGCGCCCAATCGTTCCTGGTGCGGTTACGACTACTT
>NZ_LWFU01001060.1:0-660 GCF_001635135.1 Oleiphilus sp. HI0080 | reverse complement strand
GTCGAGCGGAATAGAAGCGGACATTTCGATGGAGGGTTTTCGCCGGTTTGAGGGCGTTCCCACTATCTCGCTGCTTGAAGATGGAGGTGTGCGCTTTTATACAGGTTTTCAGGTGGACCGAATTAACATGGAGAATATTCGTGTTAAGGGAAGCGATGGCCCTGCGACATTTGGCAGTATCTATATGACAGATGTCGAGTTTGCACCTGGGTCAAATTACACCATTAGGCCACATGGTAGTCGTTATTGATTTGGCTTAGCGGGGCGTTTACGTCATCTTGGTTACGGCAGATACAAATTAAATACACCCCCTCCAAGCTTGCCTCCGTTTTCAAGGGCGATGTAGCCCTGTTTCTCATTTTGGTGATGCAGCGCAGCTACTTGAGATGCGAAGTACAGGCCTAGTGAAGTGCTTCCAGTTTTAAAGTTAAGGTTGTTTTGAATATCGCTTGGTTCGAGCTTTAAGATGGATTCAGGGTAGCCTAGTCCATTGTCGTGCACGCTAATTTCAATGTAGGGGTGTGCGCAAATCTCTACTTCTCGTGCCGCAACTAAGATCTCGCTTTTGGTATAACGGCTCGCGTTGTTAATTGCGTTGTTCAGTATGCCTGATACAAGCTCCCTATCAAAATACCACGAAGCTGTGCTCGATATGTCCTG
>NZ_LWFU01001059.1:0-1068 GCF_001635135.1 Oleiphilus sp. HI0080 | reverse complement strand
TTTTTTTGAGGCATTTACTTGCTGTAAACGCTCCTTCAACTCTGGATTTTGGAGATAAGATTGCAAGGCTTCATTGACCTGCTCTGCCATCGAGTCATCAACCAAAATCAATACCTGCTCGCCATCGGACTCGACAACGCGGTGCTGAACACCATTCTGGTTCAGCCAGGTTGAAAATGGCCCAAGATCTTGGTCAATCGCTAAGCGTGCAAGTTCGATCATGACGGAGAGACATCCACCCAAACAAATTTTTCCGGCTTCAGCGTGCGCTCATCGTCCATACGATAAGCCACCAGCTTGCCATATTTTACGGCGCTGTAATCTAGGCAGGCGACATTATCGGTAATCGGTGCGGGCAAACCCGACATCCAGTAATGGCCGACAAAAACCGGAACTTCAGTATGATTGTAATACATCAACTGATCGAGCTCTGCGTCCGACAAAGGTCTATTCATAAGTTTGTCAGGCAAGGGGTCAGGCTGAAAGACGACGTCAGAATAAATCTTTGGCTCTTCGTTCCAAAACTTGGTGCGAAACACATTCCGAATGTAGCCATCTTTACTAATAATTGTTTCACCATCAGGCAGCTTTAGGGAGGTACCCCGTGTTAAACGATCAACCATTTTCTCCAAAAAGGTGCCACTTCTCGCGGAAGCGTACAGCATATCCATGGTCAGGCAATGGTCTGGACTGAGGGATTTGAAATGCTCTATTGCGTGATGGTCCCAACAGGCATGAACAACACGAAAGTGCCCCTTATCCAAAAACAAAGGGATGCTGTGAAACCACTCTAAAAAACACTGCCACTCTTTTGGATGTGCCTCAAACTCTTCCAGCGTTTCGCGAATCAGGCGATGGTTTCGCGCGTTGTGCTCACGAAGGAAAATATGGTCTTCCTCGTCGCGCCCACGCGTGCAATAACACATAGCATTGTATTCGTGATTACCCAAAACAATCTCGGCTTCACCCGCGTCCACCATATCTTTCACAAGATGCAACGCTTCGCGAATACGCGGCCCTCGATCAACGATATCACCAACAAAAATCACTTTACGCTCGTCATGCCGG
>NZ_LWFU01001058.1:0-854 GCF_001635135.1 Oleiphilus sp. HI0080 | reverse complement strand
TGAGGCTCGAAAAGGTGGGTTGTTGGCACTTGAGGGTAAGGAGATTTCCAATGATTTCCTGAAGCGGGGAATTGGCTTGCTCATCGACGGTCATGAGGCGGACGTCGTTCGCAATCTACTGGTGAAAGACAAGAATCAAGCAGTAGATCGCCACAAGGTCGGATCTAGGGTCTGGGAGGCGCTAGGTGATGTCGCACCTGCAATGGGTATGATCGGGACTCTGATTGGTTTGGTCGCTATGTTATCGAATATGGATGACCCGAAATCGATTGGACCCGCAATGGCTGTTGCATTGCTGACTACTTTATATGGAGCAATGCTTGCCAATATGGTAGCGATTCCTTTCGCTGACAAGCTGAAGCTTCGCATGGCGGAGGAGAGCTTGATAAAGAGTATGTCGATTGATGCGATAATGGCCATTCAGGCGGGGCAGAACCCTCGTGTTATTGAGATGATGTTACGCAACTACCTTTCTGAGGGTAGCCGTGAAACCCAAGAAGAATAAGTTGGCGGCAAGCTCTGATGTCTGAAGAAGAAAAAGAATGCGAAGAGTGTAAACCGGGGTTGCCAGCATGGATGGGAACCTTTGCTGACTTAATGTCGCTATTGATGTGCTTTTTTGTCTTGCTACTTTCTTTTGCTGAAATGGATGTTTTAAAGTTTAAGCGTCTTGCTGGTTCGATGCGCGAAGCGTTTGGCGTGCAAAAGCAGGTTGAGCTGAATCAGGTTCCAACCGGAACCAGCGTCGTTGCTCTGGAGTTTTCGCCGGGCAAGCCGGAGCCGACTCCAATCAAAACGGTGATGCAGCAGACCACAGATCCGAATCAGACCTCTCTTGAGTTAATGTGTGATCA
>NZ_LWFU01001057.1:0-807 GCF_001635135.1 Oleiphilus sp. HI0080 | reverse complement strand
TACAACTGAAAAAGACCGGGGCGTCCCGACTTCTTCGGCTCTAACAACAAGTCCGTAATCCCACCATATGCAGAGACGACGAAGACCCGGTTATAGAGTTCCTTCGCAGTTTCAGAGTCTAGTGGCCGCCCTTTGAGCGGGTATAACACAATATTATCTCTTACTGCTTCATAGGCACTCATTGACGTGCCGCCGATTTTTTCTACAGTATGCTGCTTCAGCATTTAACCTCCGTGCTTGACGCATCGCTCACATAAGCGGTCGTCGATCGCTTTTTCTAAACTTAAATTCTTGATGGGTTCTGAACAGTTCGCACACATACCGGCGCTTGTTGACTCAAGCCAAACAAGAGCGCGTACTAGCGATGTCAGCTCACGCTCGCTTTTCGCAATCACTAAGCCCTCTGCTTCAGACTCGTCTACGACAAACATGTTTGTCTTAGCATCAGCCTCACTCGTGCGCGCATTCTCGTTGATCAAAACCAGTAACAAGACGGCACGCTGAACGATCTGTTTTTTTAACAGCTCAAAACGGCTGGTATCCAGCGTTTCACTCATCGCCCTGTTTAGAATAGTTCTTGTCTTTTTCTCAACACTCATGGGCTTCACACCTTTTCGGGTTGAGTTTTCTGTTTCTCTGAAACCTCTAGGCACTGATCACGTAGCACGCAGAGACGCTCTATGAACAAGCTGATGCTCTTCATGTGACAAGCTGAGGCTCTTTATGTAACAAGCTGAGGCTCTTTATGTGACAAGCTGAGGCNCTACAAGTGCTTCGGCCTCAAGCTCATAAGAGCCATCTGCGTTG
>NZ_LWFU01001056.1:0-966 GCF_001635135.1 Oleiphilus sp. HI0080 | reverse complement strand
CCCTCGCAGACAAAACAGATCGCCTTGAAGAAGCCCTGCAGCTCATCACGCTGGCGCTCGCGCTTCGCCCTGATAACCCAGCGATCATGGACAGCATGGGCTGGGCACTGTTTAAGCTCGGCAAGAACGAAGAAGCACTCGCGCTTTTAAGTAAAGCTTACATCAACTACCCCGATGGAGAAGTCGGTGCACATCTAGGCGAAGTACTATGGGTTGAAGGCAAAACCGAGGAAGCCAAAAAAGTTTGGAACAACAGCCTGCGCCAGCAACCAGACCATCCTGTGCTTCGCGCAACGTTAGAACGACTTGCTCCAGAGATGCTTGAAGACCTTAATGACACGGCAGAGCCGAACGATGAGAATACTGAGGCAACTGACTCTGCCCCAGCTTCAGATGCGCAAGAGACCAACCAGGCGGAAGAATAATCGTGGCGACTAGAAGTTTTGGATGCCCTATCATTACGGCTGCTCTCATCGTAGCATTAAGCATTACGAGCGGCTGCGCATCCAATTTTATTGAATATTCCGGCGACGAAAGCCCCAAGGTTCTTCGAGAAAAACTCTATCAAATTGAAGACTTTCAGCTCTCCGGAAAGCTCGGCTTTCGAAATACGGACGAAGCCTTTAGCGTTGCTATCAACACCTGGAAACAGACGGCAGATCAATACGACATTCAACTCAGCTCTACTTTTCTTGGACTCGGTTCAGTCAATATTCTAGGCACGCCCACCTGGATTGAGATTAACGAGAGCGGAGAAGAGCCAATCCAATCGCCCTACCCTAATGAAGCGCTAGAGCAATTGCTTGGGATGCCTCTTCCTGTTCAAAGAATTCGCTACTGGATAAAAGGAGTACCCGCACCCCAGTCATCCGCAATAGAGGTCAAAGATGAGCGGGGGCTTGTGTCTTCAATTACCCAAGATCAATGGATGATTGAACTGGACCGATACCACGACGTAAATGGCCT
>NZ_LWFU01001055.1:0-860 GCF_001635135.1 Oleiphilus sp. HI0080 | reverse complement strand
TTCGAGATCCCAATATCGTCAGTAAATATGACAAAAATATTGGGCTGGTCTTGAGCAGACCATACCGTGAGGGAAAAACTACTCAATACACACACAAAAAGTAGATGGAGAATCAATTTCATATAATATCCTTACGCTGTTTCAGATTGCTCTTTGTGAATCATTTTTATACCGACCAAACCAAAGCCGAGCTCCAGTAACAAATAAACGAATAGCAACCAATGCGGCATGCCATCCAACAACAAACTTAACGCGCGGCCGGCCGCTAGACCGATCATAAACACAACGAGGCTGTAGAGCGCAGGAAGACGATATTTCTGATTGAGTGCTCCGGCCGCCCAAAATAGCGCAAGCGCCATGTAAAGACCCATTACGGCACGAAAAATATGCGTTACGTTGACCGAGCCTGCATCAATTCCAAAAAGAAAATCGAGAGAAGTGGCCGGTGCATAACCGTAGGAAAGAGCAATAGGCGTCAAGCCGATTACCGCAACAATCAGAAAAATACTTTGTGGGGACATATCTACCCTCGAAAATCGCGTGAACTTTGAAACGAATATAGTCTGAAACCCCGATTATACAAGTGAGCCCCATGTAAAATTGATCAAAGATCGGTGCACTGGCAGTGCTCTAATTGAAAAGCTCTTTGATAAATGCAAGGCAGCTCGTTGATTCATGTTTTGGCCCCACCAACGAGTTTGTTTTACACGTAAAAGTCTGTAACAACAATTAGAAGGTTTTTACACGCGGCACGCGATATGCGTTGAGCCCTTCACGATTTTTTCGTTTGGCTATGAGGCCGCTTTGACAAAGATACTAACCTCTCAAGATCGGCTCAATCTGATTGGCTGGGTATAATC
>NZ_LWFU01001054.1:0-919 GCF_001635135.1 Oleiphilus sp. HI0080 | reverse complement strand
TCATTGCTGGCAATCGGTTCGTCAGGACCAAGACCCGTGGTGAGTACCTGTTCTTTTGAAACGTTAAAGTCACTAATGAGGATATTTGCGACGGCTTTTGCGCGCTGTTTTGATAGTGCGATGTTCTTAGAACGCGGGCCGGTGTTATCTGTATGTCCCTCTATTAGCACGACAAACTCGCTACTTTGTTGATGTAGCTTGGCCAGCTCTTCGATAGCTGGGTAGTAACGTTTCTCTATCTCAGCGCTGCCTGTCGCAAATTCAACATCGAGATCTATTGAACGAATCGAATTGACTAGCTTTGCGCAGCCTTGGTTGTCCAGCTCGACACCTTCTTTGTGATCGTCACATTCATCTCGGTGATCAATTACACCATCTGAATCGCTGTCGGATATCTTGGCTTGCGCAGGAACAAAGGGTTGTTCTGGATAGGGTGGCACGACATCTTCATTATGTTGCGCGGGAAGCCCTGAGCCAAAGCTGTCGAATCGTGGGTCTTCGGGCGGGTTTGTACCGCATGCTGTTAAACCGAGGCCGGCGAGCACAAGCGTTAAGGTAATACGAGAGATTTTATCCATTGGTCGTTGCCTCCTCTGTGCCGGTTTCATCTTCTTTCTCTAGCAGCGGGGTCATCACGTTTACACGCAACGCATCTAAAATGTAGCTCATGCTCGCAACAACACGATACTGGGAGTATACATACTGATAGTCTGACGCGAGATATTGCTTGCGCGCTTCAAATAGCTCGTTTTGTGCATCTAACAAATCAAGAAGGGTTCGACGGCCCGCTTTGAACTGCGCCATATACAACTTGGCGCTCTCTGCAGACTGATCAACGTAATCCTGTAGATGAACGAGTGTTTGTTTGAGCGTCATGTAGGCGTCCCATGACGAGTCGACATTTGCTTGCACTTCGCGA
>NZ_LWFU01001053.1:0-901 GCF_001635135.1 Oleiphilus sp. HI0080 | reverse complement strand
TTTCGCTGATATTCCTTTGATTCGTCTTTTAGGTTTGGGTAATAACCCTCTACATCATGGCAAGAGATTGCGCGTTTTCCGGCTTTTGCAGCGTTCAATGCGGTGTTGAAGTCGCTAGGGGAATGTATGTCCCAGTCTGAACAGATTTCTTTACGTGCTGCAAAGAAGCTACCGCTCAAACCAACAAGCCCTCTGTAGGACGATTCTTTGCCACGTAGCCACATCTCATATTTTACATAGGCGCCTTCTCCGGCGACTTTGCCGTCGGCTGTAATAAAACGGTCCTCGCTTGAGATCGCGCCAACATTCTCATTTGCAAAATACGCCATTAGCTTATGTAGCACGTCGCCTTTTAGCTCTGTTGCTGTGTCGGAAAAAATAAGCACATCGTGATTTGCCGCTTTGATCGCGCAAAGTTGCGCGTATTCTTTACCTAGATGTTGGTCTGCACGAACTAGAGTGACGCCACGGTCTTGGTAAGATTTTACGATGTCATCGGTATCGTCGGTTGAGCAGTCAGAAGCAACAATGATCTCAAGCTCTAAACCGTTTTGATCAAGTGCGAGCGTGTTCTCTATTTTCTTGGCTATTTTCGCGCCTTCGTTGTGTGCAGTAATAATAAATGAAGCTCGGTTTGGTGTAGCGATGCTGTTATCGGCTCTAAGGCGTTCAGCATCCGGCGTTTTTGCTAAAAACTTTAGGGCGATTGGATAGATGAAATAGCTGTAAAGTGTTCCAAATACAGCGGTCCAGAATAAAAGTGTCATTTCGTGTTGCGCTCTCGTTTGCTTAAACCTAGATAGAATCTATGGGCTTAGTAAGGCTTGTAATTGCTCAGAAGTCTATCTAACTCTGAAAACTCGTTATCGCAGTTTGCTGAGCACTGCGCCGAAATGGCAAC
>NZ_LWFU01001052.1:0-888 GCF_001635135.1 Oleiphilus sp. HI0080 | reverse complement strand
GCTGGGTAATGCTTTGTATCGGGTCGTCCGATGTCGCACAACTTGTTTACCTTGGAGACCAAGAACATCCGTCTTCACACTCTCAGACCGAGCAATGCCCGTTCTCCGGCGGCGTTCTCGCCCACGCCTTCACGCCCGATCAGGTTGTTCATTTAGAACTATCCCTTCAAATCGATACGCAATACTTCCTTCGTTTATGCGAAGCGAGTCGGTATTTTAAGCTTCCTCGCGCGCCACCCTTTTCGCTCGTTTAAAAGCACACATTTCTGTTTACCGTTCTTAATGATCATGGCTTTACGCTTTGGTTCTGCAGCCGATGCTTGGTAATGCGCTCGACGTCGTAAGGGTCAAAAGTGCATAAGCCGGCTCGTCATAGACCTCGCGTGGGATTTCTCCAGCCCGTCTTAAGCACGGATAAAACGCATGAATGTGTGCTCACCCGTTTGTTCACAAATCACCCCACGAGGGTTCGAAAAACAAATTAAACGAGAGCACTATGAAACATCTTTACCTTGCAGCGCTTGCTAGCTGCGCCCTTTTATCTGCCTGTTCATCCAGTAACACCAGCGACGTTGGTGCAAACGAAGAGCGAGAAGTTGCGATCGCCTTTGCCGCCGAGGCAAACAATGTCGCTATCGATTGCACAACGCAATTAACGGGAATCGGCAACCCAAGTACTAACGCTACCGTTAAGGAATTTCGGTTCTATGTTCATGACGTTCGTCTTTTAGACGAAGCAGGCAAGTCTTACAACCTACAACTCAAGGACAACGACTGGAACCATCAGAATCTTACCCTGCTTGATTTCATGGACAGAGACACAAGCTGCAGCGGCTCAACGAAAGACACAAATACGGAAGTAAACGGCACGGTTACCGTATCCTCGTC
>NZ_LWFU01001051.1:0-3815 GCF_001635135.1 Oleiphilus sp. HI0080 | reverse complement strand
TTCGTACATAAAGCATATCAGGGTATTGCGACAGTACAGGCGGATAAACAATGCAATTTAATACGGACGAGGTCTCGAGAATCATTGAAATGGCTTGGGAAGACAGAACACCTTTTGAGGCGATAAAGCAGCAATTCGATATCGATGAGTCCAGCGTCATCCGGTTGATGCGCCGCAATTTAAAGCCGAACTCATTTAAATTATGGCGCAAGCGGGTATCCGGAAGAAAAACCAAATTTACGGCATTTCGCTCGCCAGATGTCGCCAGAGCTTATTGTCCAACCCAGTATAAAAATCGATAGGCACAAAATCAGACAGAGCGCATGGCGAACAATTCGCTGTTCTGGTTAGAATGGTCGGGCTCAGTGAGTGAGCCCTTTAAAACACCTTAAGTATCAAGCGACATCCAAAAATAAGAGAATGTTTGTATGCGACTCATCATCGTCTTTCTTGTTGCAAGTTCCGCCCTACTGCATAGTGCTTATGCTTCGGCCTATGGAACCATCAATTTCACCGATATCATGCCGCCAGAATTTGAGTTCTGCGGTAAACAAGTTGCCCGCGGCAGCACCGAGTATGATGCGCTTTGGGGTTGGTTTAACAACAATACGACCGGTTGGTATGAGTCCAAACGCGAGTACGACCTTAAGTTGGTGTACACCTCGGCAACCATGCGAGTGAACCTGACCAAAACCCGTGTCATCGTTAGCTATGCAGGTGCGGGATCGGTAGGACAAGTAGTGAAAGCCGCTAAAACAGCCGGCTTTAACCGTCTTTGTAAGCAGTAACTTTGTGATAGTGGGCATCTAGATTCGTCAGACCACGTCACATTCAGCTAGACCAACACAAACGTTCTGATTATTTGGACTACTCTCTAATCATCAAATGACCGGAGCGTTAGCCATGATCAAGCATTTTCTGAGAGCACCCGGGTTGTTCGTCTCATTGGTTTTTGCCTCGATCCTTGGCTCAAGCCTTACCTTCGCGAGCGACGATATCACCTTGAGGGTTGAGGTGGTCGGGGCTAAGCCGTCTTCAGGCCAAATCGTTTTGTCGTTGTTTGACTCCGCAACGCACCATTTAAAGAAACCTCTTGTTTCGCTGCGACAAAACGTGGATGCGAAGGGCAAGGCTTCGTTTCAACTTTCAGGTTTGGATGACGCACTGTACTCTGTGAGCGTGTTCTACGATGAGGATCAGGATGGGAAGCTCAATACCAACTTTATCGGCATCCCGACTGAGCTAGTGGGCTTTTCTAACAACGCTAAAGGCCGGTTCGGCCCGCCTACGTTTGAGCAAACCAAGATCCGTGCGTCTTCGGGTCGCCCAATTAAAATTCACTTAAATAGCGTCGGCCAAGAAACCTGAGTTTTTTCTAAAAGAACTTCCTAAAAGGCCGTTCTATTTGTATCAAGTACCCTTTTCCCGGAAAAAACAATGTTAATAAGACTCGTGATATTCGTCGTTGCCGTGTCTTTTTCAGGTGTCTCGTATGCTGGAGACAGTGACCGCTTCATTAAGCAGCTAACATTCCAAACCGGCCAGACTCTGCTGATTGCCGAAGGCGAGCGAGAGGCGCGCTCTATCGGCAGCTTCAGCGTTAGGCTGTACGATGCTGGGGCTAAAGGAGATGAAACAACCTTCTTTCTTGACGGCCTGATTATGGCGCGCGATGGTGCGATCGAAACAGCAACGCTTGCCGATATTAACGGTGATCAACTATCGGAACTCATTGTTATCAGCCGAACAGTAGGCAGTGGAAGCTACCTATCAGCCTATGCCTTTTCTATCGCTGATAACAGATTGGAAAGCATCCACGAGTTAAACGGGATGCAACCTGACACCGACCCAGTAAACGCACTTAGAAAAGCATGCTGCCGCTAACCAAAAACAGGGCTGACGGACACTGAAATCGCACCAACTGCATTGCAGGCGGGCAATTTTGAACACATAATGCGCTGAGTACCATCAAAACCATTCATCCCACCGACTGACCGCACACAGAGGCCGGATCGCACATTGATTGCACAGTTACCAAAATGGGTTGAGATTGGTGCATTTGTACTGGCATTCGTTGCAGGCTTTGTAAACGCCATTGGCTTACTCAGCTTTGATCACCAATCTGTATCTCACTTATCCGGCACAGCAACGCTGCTTGGCACGAGTTTCCTCGACGCTTCATTACAGAATACGATGCATCTCACTGGCGTGATTGTGGCGTTTCTAGTTGGGTCATCTATTGCTGGCTTTCTGTTGCACGGGGCGAACTTAGAACTCGGCAGGCACTATGACACTGCGCTTATCATTGAAGCATTGCTACTTTTGCTCGCCTTGTGGTTTTTGACCTCAGGTTCGTTCTACGGGCATTTTTTTGCCTCAGCTGCATGTGGCTTACAAAACGCTCTGGCAACAACCTACAGCGGTGCGATCGTTCGTACCACGCATGTAACGGGCATTTTTACCGACCTAGGCATTATGCTTGGTGCACTTGCCCGAGGCGAATCCCTCGACAAGCGCAAAGCCAAACTCTTCTTGTTTATTATTGCTGGTTTCATACTCGGCGGCACAGCGGGCACACTGATATTCAAGCAGCTTCAGTTTATGGCGTTGTTTTTACCTGCAATGATCTGCTTCGTTATGGCACTTACCTACCATCGGTATGCTAAAACACACCATTGACAGTCGAGAACTTATCTCGCAGATTAATTCTTAATGTCGCATTAGCCACTCGTTTTAATCTGCAAGCATCATCCAATTAACTGTCCCTAAGCGACAAGCGAGCAATAAGCATGAACCGCACTGCTGTACTTCAAGCAACACGGCCACCTTTTTTAATCCTCACTCCTGCCTGTGTTTTTTTAGGTGCGAGTATCGCGTTCGCGGAACAGGCTGTTTTCTCGAATGTGGACTTTGCGCTCGTTCTTATTGGTGCAATGGCGGCACATATCAGCGTGAACACGCTCAATGAATACTTTGACTTTAAAAGCGGTTTGGATCTAAACACAAACAAAACACCTTTTAGCGGCGGAAGTGGTGCGTTGCCAGACTATCCTGAAGCAGCGGGTTTCGTTCTCATCACAGGGCTCATGACTCTCACTCTGACGAGCGTTATCGGCGGCTATTTTTTAACAAGCCATGGTGCTGAAATTCTGCCGATTGGCCTCGCAGGAATGGTGTTGGTTGCGACTTACACACAATGGCTTAATCGTCTGCCGTTACTCTGCCTTATCGCTCCAGGACTTGGCTTTGGAGTACTCATGGTAGTTGGCACGAATACCGTTCTGAATGGCTCAAATCAGACGCTAACATGGCTATTGTCGTTGGTTCCTTTTTGTCTGGTAAACAACATACTGCTGCTGAACCAATACCCCGACTTACAAGCTGACCAAGCATCTGGGAGAAAAACCTTCCCGATAGTGTTTGGACTAAAAAGCAGTAATGTGGTTTATGCGCTATTCACCTTAGTGGCGTACTCTTTGATCGCTTTATGCGTTGCCATCGGATACCTGCCAACTCTAGGTTTAATGGCGCTACTACCGTTATGTCTCTCTTTGTTCGCTTTGCACGGCGCAGTAAGGCACACAGCGAAAATTGGCGAGCACCCAAAGTATTTGGCGGCCAACGTCGCGGCGGGCATTCTCACACCAATTCTCATCGGGGGGTCTCTACTTGCTCGATAACGTTAAAAAAGGCATCTCATGAGCGCGCTCTTGGCAGGCTTTTCTCTCGGCTTTTCTCTCATTCTCGCAATAGGAGCTCAAAATGCTTTTGTCTTGAAACCAGGTTTGAAACAAGAGCATGTATTTCTTACTAGC
>NZ_LWFU01001050.1:0-851 GCF_001635135.1 Oleiphilus sp. HI0080 | reverse complement strand
TATCTCTTGAACCAACACTGTTATTAGAGCTTGAGTCTGATCAAAGCGGTCGTAGTATTTATGAGCTGTATTTGAAGGTTTTCAGGGGTCTGTTGGAGGCTACCGATAATCAGGAATCCGTAGTGGCAGAGTTGGCAAATGCTTGGGGTATGGCCTTGTATCCTCTAGAACAAGCGAACGCGCTACGCTCACAAAGTGCTTTAGATAGTTTGTCTGAGAAGGGGTTCTATCTGGTTGTCTCTGACAAAAGTGTGTCTGCATTGTTGCGAGCTCCAACAGGTGAAATCTACAGAGTCGTGTTTCCCGAGCCATTTAGTTTGATTTCTTGGCCTGTACTAGGTCTTTTGATATTCGGTCTATTGGCTAGTATCTATGGATTGGTTGCTGTCTTTGTTCAAGGTTATGAGCGCAAGTTGCTCAGTGTTGAAACCGTTGCGGCTCGCATATCTAGAGGCGAATTGGATGCGCGTGTAAAAATTTCTAATGACGGCAATGAGTCGGTGGAGCGTTTAGGGACGGCCTTCAATGCAATGGCTGATCACATTCAGCGCTTGATGCTGGTTCAGAAAGAAATGATTCATGCGGTCTCGCATGAGTTGCGAACTCCTGTGGCGCGTATTCGTTTTGGTGTTCAGATGATTGAAGATTGCTTCGATGACGCGTCTCGACAGAAACAAATCAAGGGGATTGATGGCGATATTCAAGAGCTAGATGAGCTTATAGACGAAATTCTTACCTATGCCCGTCTTGAGCAAGGTGGACCAATACTGAGTTTTCAGCATGCCAATCTTTTCGACATTGTTTATCAAGTGGTAGATGAGCAAAGCGTAGGTAAGCCAGATCTGGAAATT
>NZ_LWFU01001049.1:0-559 GCF_001635135.1 Oleiphilus sp. HI0080 | reverse complement strand
TTATCATGATGTTGATTCGAATGAGATGGCGTTCAAGATTGCAGGTAGTATGGCTACCAAAAAGCTTTCTGAAGAAGGTGGGGCTGTCTTGCTTGAGCCTACAATGAAGGTAGAGGTGGTGACGCCGGAAGAGAATATGGGTGATGTGGTTGGTGATTTAAACCGCCGAAGAGGGCTGATTTCAGGTATGGATGATGGTCCGGGCGGAAAAGTCGTCAACGCAGAGGTCCCGTTATCAGAAATGTTTGGTTATGCGACGGATTTGCGGTCTGCAACGCAGGGTCGGGCAACTTATACGATGGAGTTTTTGAAGTATTCAGAAGCGCCGTCAAACATTGCAGAAGTAATCATTAATAGGCATTAAATCAGAGCTAAGGGGAATTTACCGTGGCAAAAGCAAAGTTTGAAAGAGTTAAGCCGCACGTTAACGTGGGAACCATTGGGCACGTTGATCACGGCAAAACAACATTAACGGCAGCACTTACTCGCGTATGTGCTGAAGTATTCGGTGGTGAGAAGGTTGACTTCGCGAACATCGACAACGCTCCAGAAGAGCGTG
>NZ_LWFU01001048.1:0-777 GCF_001635135.1 Oleiphilus sp. HI0080 | reverse complement strand
TCAGCCAAGGTGACACGCCCAATAAAAACGCAATTTAAGTCGATTGTCACATCCTTGCCACACACGAGCTCGCCACGAATGTCGATACGATTCGGATCAAATAGACTCACCCCGTCGCGCAGTAAACGCTCACCGTACTGTGACTGGAACCAGCATTCCAGTTCACAAAGCTGCAGTCGATCATTAACACCTTGTACTTCTTCTGGCGATGAGGGTGAGCAGGACTCTACTTCTTTGCCATCACTCACTGCCAACGCAACGAGATCTGTTAAGTAATATTCGCCTTGTGCATTGTCTGAACTTAGTCGCGGTAACCACTGCTTTAAGTTGTCGGACGTCGCAGCCATAAAACCGGTATTGATTTCTTGAATAGCCAATTGTTCTTCGTTGGCGTCTTTTTGCTCGACGATTGCAACAAGTTCATCAGCGACATTGCGTACGATTCGACCATAACCAGTTGGGTCTTCAACATCCATGGTCAATAGAGCTAAGGTTTCTTGATCTGCGAGCCCGATCAACTCATTTAAAGAGTCATTGGCAATTAGAGGAACATCTCCATAGAGAACAAGGACTTTTGAGCCGTCATTTAAATGTGGCAGAACCTGCGCCACGGCGTGGCCCGTTCCTAGTTGCTCATGTTGTTCAACCCAATTTAGTGGGTACTCAAACTGTTGATAATGGGCACGTAATTGATCTGCACCGTGACCAATAACAACGTGAATTCTATCTGGATTCAGTGCAAGTGCGGTCTCTAATACGTGTGTGAGCATTGGTTTG
>NZ_LWFU01001047.1:0-816 GCF_001635135.1 Oleiphilus sp. HI0080 | reverse complement strand
GCGACCGACCTCATCAACACCCGCCAGTAGATTGCCGACAAATCCCTTTGCATACACATAATCTTCTTGAAAAAAATGACTCACGATTTGTTTGCCAACGCCAAAACAGCCTCTGCAGCTTCAGAGCTGGCGTTTTTCTTCAACGATTCATGCAGCAGGGAGAAATCGGACTGCAAGCTTTTCTCCATGCTCACGGGAAGGCGTTCAAGCACCGCTGCTGAAATGTTTGAAACAGTTGCATCATCCTGAAGCAACTCAGGAACAAGCTCTTTACCTGCCAATAAATTAGGCAGCGCAACATAAGGGGTTTTAATAAGCCGCTGCATAACCCAATAAGTGAGCTTATTTAGTCGATACGCCACAACCATCGGACGCTTCATTAACATGCATTCCAATGTCGCTGTCCCTGAGGCGAGCAAGACGACATTTGAAGCAGCCATTACCTCACGAGAACGACCGTCGATCAGCTCGACCTCTAACGCAGGAAAACGCTCGAGAATTTCCAAAACCTGCGCTCGCCTGTTCGCATTCACGCAGGGAATAACAAAACGGACATTTGGAGACTTATTTTTAATCTGTTCGGCAGCACCAAAAAAGGACTCCGCTATACGTGAAATTTCGCCCGCCCTGCTACCCGGCAAAATCGCAACGATCGGCCCGGCTTCTGTGAGACCTAAATTGGCTCTAGCCTTGCTTCGATCGGAGGAGATTGGAATTAAATCAGCCAACGGATGACCGACGAACCGAACCGAGACCCGGTGTTGCTTATAAAACTTGGCCTCAAAGGGGAAGAGCGTGAGCATAAGGTCAACGGCG
>NZ_LWFU01001046.1:0-1004 GCF_001635135.1 Oleiphilus sp. HI0080 | reverse complement strand
TTACTTTCTTCACTCAGCGCTGGAACCATGCGCTCATCGCCCCACCAAAAGTGCACGTTGTCCCACTGTATTCCGTCTTTCACAGGGCTGTTCAAAATAAAACGGTACAAGGCCATCGGCGTACTTCCACCTGACAAAGCGACATGACAAGGTTTATCACGAAAACTGAACGCCATTAACTTCTCTGCTACCTGCTCAAAGAGCTCAGGCGGCGCGTCAAATACTTTTATTTCAAACATCGAAACAGCCCTTTATAACTCGCAATAATCGGTATCGGCTAAATTTTTACACGGAAAACGCCATTCACGCTGATCCCTCTGCAGGAGGTCAAAAGCCTCCTTAGGCCCCCATGTTCCGCATGCATAACCATAGAGAGCGGGATCATGGTGGTCATTTTTGTACCTTAGTATGGGCTCAACAAATTCCCAGCAGGCTTGAACGGCATCGCTTCGTGCAAAAAGTGTGGCGTCGCCATTGAGCGCATCGAGCAACAATCGCTCATACGCGGTGAGTACTTTCGTCTCGCCCAGATCCTGATAATGAAAGTCCATCGAAACCTCTTCGGCTTCAAAGCCCGCCCCTGGGCTCTTTAAACCAAACTTCATCACAATGCCTTCATCGGGCTGAATGCGGATAATCAAGCGATTTCTCGGTGCCTTTGCGGCAAATACGGGGTGCGGTGTTGGCCTAAAATGAATGACGACTTCGGTTACTCGTGTCGGCAGGCGCTTACCTGTTCGAACATAAAAGGGCACTCCGCTCCAACGCCAGTTATTGATCTGCATTTTCAATGCAACATAGGTTTCGGTTCTCGAGTCAGGTGAGACACCTTCTTCTTCTCGGTAGCCGTACAGAGACTCTCCACGCACCTGAGAGCCCGTGTATTGCCCCAGCACCATATTATGCTGCAGATCATGTTCGCTAAGTGGTTGCAGGCTTTGCAGCAATTTTACAACTTCGTCACGGGTAGAATCCGAGTTGATCGCGGCCGGAGGCTCCATCGC
>NZ_LWFU01001045.1:0-878 GCF_001635135.1 Oleiphilus sp. HI0080 | reverse complement strand
CTTGTGAGTCGCGCGGTAATGAATGGGCAAACAGCAACGCGATTGGTAAAGATAATGCCTCTTGTAATCGTGCTGATCTGGACTTTTAGCGTAGTTACCCGGTTGGGTTGACGAAAATTTACTAATTTGTCGCAATTCGTAGCGCTAGATAACGGTGGGAAAGGATTAGGCTGCTACAATTGTTAGGTACGCTTCATCGATCCGCGATCGGTAAAACGTGCGTACGTATTAAAGAATCTAGTCGATCTAGCCGAGAGCATCTTGAAATTATTCAATGCATCACCTGCATATCGTTCCACTTGCCAAACAGGGAAGGCGATGAATCGCCTGGTTAGTTTGGCTTGTGCGTTGCTCCTTACTGCGTGTGGCGGTGGCAGTGGCGGTGCGAGCGATGATGCTGCGTCATTGGCTCAAGCAGCGGATGATACCCAGTTGATTGGAACGCGTGTTTCTCTGTCTGGTGAGTTGTTCGTCGATGACTTCTCTGAGCAGGATGCGGATACTCAAATTACCGGCGTCGCGACGATAGCGCCGCTTAATAACGAGGTGTCTTCTGCTCAGCGTTTAAACAATCCTACTAGCCTGGGCGGCTATGTGAGTGCTCGTTCAGGAAACTATCGAAACGGCGAAGTCTTCGCTGAGGATACGAGTGATTTTTATTCCTTACCGATGCTCGAGGGACAATCACTTTTTGTCACATTGCAGTCGGCGGAAAGTCTTGAAAATGCACAGTTAGATGTGTTTTTTCGCGTGTATAGATCATCGAATACCAATGTCGCTATTTTTGATCGTAATGTCAGTCAGCCGAGAAAGCTTGAGTTTGTCGCAGACCAAGACGATGAGTATTTAGTCCAGCTCTATGCCGGATCGTTTGGAAA
>NZ_LWFU01001044.1:0-972 GCF_001635135.1 Oleiphilus sp. HI0080 | reverse complement strand
GGAACTACTCGAAGCGAAAAGTAAGGCGGGTCATTTCAAAAAAAGCGATGAACTCCAATTTCTTGCTCAACTACACCCGCACTTTACGGAATCATCATGATCATCTTTTACTGTCAAAAATATGGGGAGCAAAACAGCGAATACTCATCACTAATGCTTACTTCGTACCAGAGAATACACTACTCCGCGCCTTAGTCGGTGCCGCCAAAAAAGGCGTTCGCGTTAGCATTATTTTGCCCGAAGAATCAGATGTATTCTTTATGCCTTGGGTGGCGGCATACTTTTATCGCGTTCTATTAAGCGCAGGCGCAAAAATATACGAATACACTCCTGCCATGTTACACGCAAAGACGATTGTCATAGATGATTGGTGCACGATCGGCTCGAGCAACTTAAATCACCGAAGTTTCCGGCACGATCTTGAAGTCGATTACATTGTTCAAACGGACGATGCACGCGCGCAATTATTGCAAGATTTTGAGTCCGATATTGCGCAGTCAACGGAACAAAGGCTGGAAGATTTAGGCAAGAAGAAAACGTGGCGCTTGTTACTCGGAGCGGTGATCCTACTCTTATTCGGTCGCTGGCTTTAGCGCACTCGCCGCCCAAAGACACACATTTAACTACCAAATAATCAACACATCATCCTGCTGAATGTTTACCCGTCCCGGATCAATATTGACCGTACCGCTGGCAAAGTTCGGATGCACCTGCGAGACCGTTAATACGGTCTTGGTATTGTTCAACTCGATCCCCGTTCGCTGAAAAGCATCATGATAATTATAGCTACGATAAACACTCAGTTTATCCCCGGGTTTTAGACCTGAACTCGCGCCGGAACCAAAGTGCAAGATTTTCCCATCAACACGCGCAATACGCGTCATAAACGGCTGACAACGCAGCTGTTGATCGAGAGAGTAAGCCATATCATCGAGCAAAGCGGCAACCGCTTGCCCATAACCCATTTTCCAG
>NZ_LWFU01001043.1:0-620 GCF_001635135.1 Oleiphilus sp. HI0080 | reverse complement strand
CACTGCGCGAAACTGGGCTACACAATATGAAGGAAAGCTATTCGAAACAGGTGAACTCATAAAAGAAGAGGTCAAACACGAACGACCTTCCGGCATGCAAGCGTTTGTGCTCAATTCCAGGCGCCCCACATTGTCAAATAGCCAAGTGCGCCATGCCCTATCCTTCGCTTTTGACTTCGAATGGACAAA
The DNA here is from genome assembly GCF_001635135.1 of Oleiphilus sp. HI0080. NCBI lineage: Bacteria > Pseudomonadati > Pseudomonadota > Gammaproteobacteria > Oceanospirillales > Oleiphilaceae > Oleiphilus > Oleiphilus sp. HI0080. The sequence continues at coordinate 431 of NZ_LWFU01001043.1, read as the reverse complement.
CCAAAACCTGTTCCACTCTCAGTATCAACGGACCTCCAGTTACTTCGAAAATTCTGAATTGGCGTCCTCTGGCCTACCGGAAGGTGAAGAACTAGAGATCCTAAGCCGCTATAAAGAGCAACTACCAACCGAAGTATTTGAAAAAGAATTTACCGTTCCAACTACCGCAAAACCGAGCTCGTTGAGAAAAAACCTCCGCGCAGCCATGAAACTATTAGACGAAGCTGGTTTTCCAGTAAAAGATGGCAAAAGGCTAGATAAAAACGGAAAACCGCTGGAACTCGAGTTCTTGATGTTTCAAAAAGACTTTGAGCGTGTTATCCAGCCGTTTATCAAGAACCTTCAGAGGCTTGGTATAACGTCGCGTATATCTGTTGTTGATACAACGCAGTATATCAATCGACTCAGAGAGTTTGACTTCGATGTGATCG
>NZ_LWFU01001042.1:0-970 GCF_001635135.1 Oleiphilus sp. HI0080 | reverse complement strand
GTTAGATCCTGAGTGGGCCAAACCTCATCGGGTGCAAAACAAAGATTTTGAAGTCAGCACGTTCTTAGGCAAAAACATCACGTTGATCGTTTTCAACTCCCTATTAGTATTCACGCTGCTTGTACTGGCCTGGCCCTTAGCTCGTCTAACTGGCATTCACGCAGGCGAAGTGCCTCACTGGACAACCTTTGTCTGGCAAATTGCTTTTTTTATCGTCTTGGATGATTTTCTGTACTACTGGATGCACCGAACGATGCATGAAAATAAGTGGCTGCTAAAGAATGTGCATTCTGTACATCATCAGGTTAGAACACCTTATGCATTGGCTGGTAACTACTTTCACTGGGTTGAGCTAGCATTAACTGCCGGCATTGCACTGATTGGCCCAATACTGCTCTCAAGCCATATTTATGTGGTGTACGCATGGTTCATATGGCGACAGATGGAAGCGGTTGACGGACATCTAGGCTACAGCTTTAAGTGGAACCCGATGCGGCTAGTGCCGTTCTATCATGGCCCGGAGTTTCATGACCGGCACCACGAAACCTACAAAGGGAACTACGCCGGGTTCTTACCGATCATTGACCGCTGGCTTAAAACCCAAAGCCCGGCGACAGCGAAAAGAAGCGCCCGTTGAAACGCCTAACTCTTAAATTTTTCGATATATGCTTGCATCTCGAAAGCAAGCTTCTCAACTGATCCCGATTCCGCGTCACTTTGCGCCGCCACATCCAAGTTCTCCATAGAAAGCGTACTGATTTCCTGGATCCGGTTGGCAACCTCCTCAGAAACGGCAAGCTGTTCAACAGCAGCTGCTGCCACAGTTGTGTTCATATCTTTTATTTCTTTGAGTTGATCATCGATGCTTTCGCGCGACTCACGCATGCGATCAACTCCTTCCACGCCCTTTTCCGCTTCTTCAACACCTTTTTTGGTCACATCTTGGGCTCTGTTAATCGCTTCATAAAGC
>NZ_LWFU01001041.1:0-5323 GCF_001635135.1 Oleiphilus sp. HI0080 | reverse complement strand
GTTATCTGTTGACGGGCGCCACCTCTAAATGGAGCCTGAAGCATATGGTGTCGAGCTTAACGAACTAACTTGCTCGGTATGAAAACTCGATACTAATTCTGCATTAACGCTGCACTCACTCCGGATTTATTTTCTACTAAACCGCCTCTTTTCTGGTAATGTCCGAGAAATCTTCTTGAATTCTCGGTCTTGTTATTCGGTGTATGCTTGATGTCTAGAAAGACGTGCGGTGCTTGTCGCCGTCCAATCAAAAGTTGCCTCTGCGGTTTTATTCAAAGCCAGAACACTAAACTGCCCGTTCTGATCGTCCAACATCCGGACGAATCAAATCATCCGTTTACCACTGCCTACTTGGCGAGTCTCGGTGCGAGTAGTGTGCAGCTTTGTTGCGCTCTTGATTTAACTGAGCAGCAATGCCGCTCTTTGTTGCATCTGAATCCGGCGGATGATTTAGCATTGCTGTACATCGATCATCATTACGATGAGCATGACGCCCGCACCATTGATTGCCTCGTCCCAGAATCAATCGACCTAATCGCTGATTTATCTGGGCTTGTTGTGCTTGATGGAACTTGGCGGAATACGCGAGAGTTGCTGCTTCGCAATACATGGCTAGCGACGCTAACAACACTTAGTTTGAAAAATTTAGAACAGAGCGAGTACACCATTCGCAAAGGCGAGGACAATACCGTGTGCACCCTTGAAGCGATCGACAGACTTCTTCGTATCGCGAACCCTAAATTTCAGAGTGACCTATACCTAAGGCCGATGCGAGAGCTGGTTCGTCAGCAGGATCAATTTAAGTTGGGCGAGAGGTCAGGTAACTCTTAGGTGCACTAAATCAGTCCAATAGCTTGAAACCTGCGTTATAACCCTTATAACTTGGACTCTCCTTAATAAATAACGATGGCTAGTTTATGGCGAACGCGCTCGAGATTCGTGGTCTCAACAAAACGTACGACAATGGTCATGAGGCCTTAGTAGACGTTTCCCTGCATGTTGAAGAAGGCGACTTTTTTGCCTTGCTAGGTCCGAACGGTGCCGGTAAAAGTACAACGCTCGGAATCGTTTCTTCGTTGGTGAACAAGAGTTCGGGTAAAGTTGAAATCTTTGGTTTTGATCTCGATACCGAGTTGGAGAAGGCAAAGACTTGCCTTGGTGTTGTGCCTCAAGAAGTGAACTTCAATCAGTTCGAAAAGGTGGAACATATTCTTGTGACACAGGCGGGGTATTATGGAATCCCAGCAAAAGAAGCAAAAGCAACGGCAGAGATCTATCTTAAAGAGCTTGGTTTATGGGACAAACGAGATCAGCCTGCCCGAATGTTATCCGGCGGTATGAAGCGCAGGGTGATGATCGCTAGAGCGTTGATTCACAAGCCAAAACTCTTGATTCTTGATGAGCCCACTGCAGGGGTGGATATCGAGTTGCGGCGCTCTATGTGGAAATTTCTTCGCGCGATTAATGAAGCGGGTACGACGATTATTCTGACAACCCATTATTTGGAAGAGGCGGAAGAGCTTTGTCGGAATATTGCAATTATTGATAAAGGACGAATCCTCGAACATAGCAGCAAGCGTGATTTGCTGAGCAAGCTCACAACTCAAACCTACGTGCTGGAAACGGAGCCTAAGCTAGAGCGCGCTCCGTCAATCGGGGAATACCAGGTCGAGCTTGCGGCTGATGGCACATTGGAACTCACACTTGAGCAGGAAGATGACTTAAGTGCATTTTTCAAGGCGGCAAGTGATTCGTCTTGGAAAGTCGTGAGTGTGCGAAATAAGAGTAATCGTTTAGAAGAATTGTTTTTGTCGCTCGTAAGCTCTGGTCAAAGTCTGAACGCTGAGGAGAAAGTCTGATGAATGCTCAGCAAATATGGATTGCTTTTACCACTATTGTTGTAAAGGAAGTGCGTCGTTTTACCCGTATCTGGGCACAAACGATGTTGCCGCCGGCTATTACGATGGCCTTGTACTTTGTGATCTTTGGCAACTTGATCGGTTCACGCATTGGAGAAATGGGTGGCTATGATTACATGAGCTTCATCGTGCCTGGTTTGATTATGATGTCGGTGATAACCAACTCCTATGCCAATGTCGTCTCGTCATTTTTTAGTATGAAATTTCAGCGTAGCATTGAGGAGCTGCTTGTCTCTCCCGTCCCTAACTGGGTCGTCCTGAGTGGCTATGTTGCCGGAGGAATGGCGCGCGGGGTTGGGGTTGGTCTCATTGTTACCTTGCTGTCTCTGTTTTTTACCGACTTGGTCATTCATAACATTTGGATTACTGCGAGCATGGTGCTGTTGACCTCCATTGTGTTCTCCCTCGGCGGGTTTATTAATGCAATCTTTGCGACCAAGTTTGATGATATTTCCATTGTTCCGACTTTCGTATTGACGCCGCTGACCTATCTCGGAGGCGTGTTTTATAGCATCTCTTTGTTGCCGGAGTTTTGGCAAACTGTTTCGCAAGCGAACCCGATCTTGTACATGGTGAATGCGTTTCGATATGGCATTCTTGGGGTGAGCGATATCGACATTCGATTTGCGTTTGTCATGGTTCTGTTTTTTATTGTTGTTTTGTTTTCGGTATGCCTGTATTTGCTGTCAAAAGGCAAGGGTATTCGAAGTTAGAGTTAGCGAGCGCTATCTATCTTTATGTTGCTTGAAAATGGGGTTTGGTGAAAGCGAATGGCCATCGTACAAAATAGTCAGTTAGGGAAAGAAACCACCTATGTGGATCGTTATGACCCGAGCCTTTTGTTTCCAATTACTCGGTCTGAGAGCCGTGCTACGCTGGGTCTTGTTGACGAAGCCGTGCCATTTTACGGCGAAGACGTATGGACAAGTTTTGAGGTGTCTTGGCTTGAGCTTGGGGGAAAACCCTGTGTAGCGGTTGGTGAATTTCGTATCCCATGTAACTCGCCCAATATCATCGAATCGAAGTCCTTCAAACTGTACCTTAACTCGTTTAATCAGGAGCGTTTTGACGCTGTGGACGATGTAGTTCAGATCATGCAGAAAGACCTGAGCGCTGCTGCTGGAGCCGCGGTTAAGGTTGAGCTGAGAAGCTTGGCTGATATTCAGCCTATCGAGCGGCCTAAAGGTGCGTCGATTGATTGCGCTCCTGTTGAGTGTTTTGTTTATGAGCCGGACGCAGATTTACTGGAGCTAGAGGCTGAGCAAAGCGAGTCTGTAGAAGAAATCCTGTATTCTGATTTACTACGCTCAAATTGTCCGGTGACAGGCCAGCCAGACTGGGGGACGGTCGTCATTCGTTATCGAGGACCAAAAATAAATCAGAGTAGCCTTCTTCGCTATGTTGTTTCTTTTCGGACCTGTCAGGATTTTCACGAACATTGTGCAGAGAGAATCTTTACTGATTTGATGGCCAAGTGTGGCTGCGAGGCCTTGAGCGTAATGGCGCGTTATACGCGACGAGGTGGCTTGGATATCAATCCATATCGGGTCAGCGAAGGCTTTGTGAGTGAGTCTAAAGACGCTTTGTCCTGCCCTCAGACCAGGTTCGTTCGCCAGTAGTTTAGAGCTAGACGGTCGATTTAGGTTCGATCTTTTAGCTTATCGGCGGCGCGCTCTAGAGCGCGAACGACTAAATCTTTTTCCTCATCGGTGACTTTGTCTGTGTCGAGATATAAAGCAAAGCCGCCGGTTTCGTGCTCTATAAAGCTTTGTCCGGCACCGATATCTCTCCTGAAATCGACAATCTGATAGATGGGTACGGGGCGCGAAAACCCTTTTACTGTAATCTCGCCCTTGTCGCGACACATGACTTTATCTTTGACGAGTGAAAATGTTTCATAAGAAATCAGAATTTCGCCCGGGTCAGCCAGTGCCTCGAGACGTGATGCAAGGTTGACCTCTTTGCCGATGATCGTGTAATCCATCCTGTTTTCTGCACCAAAGTTACCAACGGTACTATATCCGGTACTGATCCCTATGCGAATTTGCAGCGGCGTTTTTATGCCTTGGCTTTGCCACTTCTGACGAAGGATCTTCATGTGCTTACGCATTTCTATCGACATCGCAACGCAGGCAAGCGTATCTTCTTTTGGGCCTCTACTTGTTGGGTCGCCAAAGAAAATCATAATTGAGTCACCAACAAATTTGTCGATGGTTCCGCCATACTTGAGGGCGATTTGCGACATTTCGTTGAAGTAGGAGTTGAGGAGTTCTGTCAGGCTTTCTGGCTCCATTTCTTCTGCGAGTTCGGTAAAGCCTTTAATATCAGAAAAGAAAATGGTCAGCTTTTTACGCTGGGTCTCAAGTCGAACATCCCGCTCGCCGGTAAAGATCGACTGCCAGACTTGAGGTGATAGGTATTTGGCCAGCTTGTGTGACAGAGAGATGGATTGTTCTCGCTGGTGTTGTATTTGGGATTTTGCTTTGACGAGTGCTTTTGCTTGCTGGTGCGTGTAGTACGCCGTTACAGCGACGTACACACCTGCACCTATACCGGCGACAAGCGTCACAAGGGCTGGCTCATCGGGTTTGAACTCCAGACCAAAGACAAACGAGGAAACGATCAGAGATAAAAATGTCGTCAAGCTTCCAAGAGCCAGAAGACGGACTCCGCCCACAACAATAAAGCTGAAACAGAGCATGATGACAGAGAACAGAGTGGCACTGAGGCTAAATTTAATCAGTAGTAGCGTCACGCCCGTGATTGCGCCGTCCAATAGCAGTGTTACTTCACGAGCACGTGCGCTTTCTACGAGCTTAAAATGTCGAATGACAAAGTAGAGTAAGTGAGGCCAAAGCATGGCGAATGGCACAAACCAGATGAGTGCCTTATCGAAATGTCCGATTAAAATGCCAGTGATAAAGGTAATGGTCGACAATAAATACGCAAGTACTCGGCCATTATAGGCGGGCATTACTGATGGCGGAGCATCGTCTCTTGCGGTATTGGGAGTGTTGGGCATATTTTTGTTTACCGGTAGCGCGAGGTGTTTGCGCTGAAAATTCTTTGGTATCTCATGTGTTATCGGTTCAGACTGCGATATTTATTTTGTACTATAAGGTCTAGTCGCACCTTATGGTTCACGTTAAGGCACGTCCGATTTTTCGAGAGCTAGAGTAGCACCTCCATTTTTTATACACAATTTTTCTGAGGAACCCGAGCGCTATGAGCGAAATGTCATTATCTAGCGATGTTCTTGAGCTTTTGCATACGCGAGTCTCGTATCCGAGGCTTGAGTCTCCAGCGCCGGAGGGTGCGCTTTTAAAGCGGATTCTCATGACGGCGATGCGCGCTCCTGATCATAAGGTTCTTAGGCCAGCTCGTTATCTTTTAGTTGAAGGAGA
>NZ_LWFU01001040.1:0-7705 GCF_001635135.1 Oleiphilus sp. HI0080 | reverse complement strand
AAGCGCCTGTGCTGCTGTTTTTCGTCAAGCTTATTAGAGCTAATCAGAGTTGAAGGGATTAAAAAAGGAATCAGAATGTTGAGAGTTATTTTATATTCATTAGCAATCACCGCTTCTGGAAACGTTTTTGCTGAAACCAATCCGATCGAAGAAGCATTGAAAAAACCTGGGGCTTTACCCGAACTGCCTGTAAGCGCCGCAAAAGAGCCATTTAGCCCTGAGTTTGTGAGAAGTGCTCGCCAGTCTTTTAGCAATATGCATTGGCAAATGGCAGGCGATCACTCGCTCTACTACAACTTGCACATGAGCGAGATGATGCAAACCGGCATCGCATCCCCAAACATGGCTTACAAGCCCTTAGTGCGAGATATAAAACCGGAGCTAGCAGCGCTAACAACACAGACTGGCCAAGGCGAGTTAAGCTTAGCGGAGTATGTCGAACACCCTATTTTTAAGCTTCAAGCAATTATATTCGTACATAAAGGCAAAGTAGTTTATGAGGCTTATCCAGGAATGAAGCCTTCTGATCGAAAAATCTGGGCTTCCTCTGCAAAAACGACTGTTGGCTTAATTATGGCCATGCTTGTCGCTGAGGGTAAGGTCGAAATGGAGCAGCCTGTAACGAAATATGTACCAGAGCTCAAAGGTACCATTTGGGATACCCTTTCTGTCGCCAGTGTCGTGAACATGACAACAGGCCTGGACAACGAAGAAACGCTTGAGTCGATCCTAAATCCGGAATCAGCAGTCGTTCAGTATTTTTCATCTATAGCAGCAGGTGGCGATGTGCGGCCAGATAGCGAGAAAAACTGGATAGACGTTGCCCGAGATCAGAAACCTTTAGAGGGCGAAAAGCCGGGAGATGTTTTCCGTTACGCTTCACTCAACACCCAAGTATTAACGCAGCTAATTGAGAACGTTGAAAATAAAACTTGGACACAAGTGTTTGAGGATCGTGTTTGGTCTAAGGTTTATGCGCGTCAGCCGGCTTTCTTTAATATTGCACCGGGCGGATCAGCGATGCCAGTAGGTTTTTTGTCAACAACACCTGAGGATATGGCTCGCTTCGCTGCGTTATTTACGCCTAGCTGGTCAGCGGTTGCAACGGAGCAAGTCGTTTCGCGTGAACATCTAGATCTGATCTATGCAGATGGCGAGCCGGCTCGCTATAAAAATGCATCAAAACGTAAAAGCTCTATGGGATCGTTTAATGAATATGCGATAAGCAATGCTTATCAGTTTGATTTCATTTTTGACGATGGAGCAATGGCGAAAAGCGGCAATATGAATCAGATGATCTATATGGATCCGAATCGAGATTTTGCGGCCATTGCACTCTCGAATTCTCCATACCACTCTGGCTACGGAGAAAGCAAAGCGCCAGCCTACTTTAGACTTGCGGCAAAAGCGCTAGCTGATCAATAACAGAACAAACATAATCGGGTGGATCGGATTATGTCAGGTATGTTTGCGCTAGATGGTTTGAGCGTACTGCGCTCTGCCTTTAAACGAAACCCCGCATAAGCTATGGTTGAGCAGATGTTCAACTATGGGCAGAGCTACTAATCAGTAGCTCTGCCCATAAGAGCCGCCCGCTCTCAGTTTCACGAAAATTATTTAGGCGGTGGTTTAGACAAAGTGATTTTGGTCGCACTTTTGATCCATTTACAGCGTTTTGTGCTTATGCTTAGTCTTGATCAAAGTATTCGGCGTAACGCCCGGTTTCCTTAAACTGATTCAATCGCGCATTAAATGTTGCAAGTAGAGACGGGCTGCTCTTGAGTTTTTTCGGAAACAATACGTAACTCTTGTTTTTCAGAAAGGCGGTCGGATGATGCGTAATTTTTTGCACATCTTTTTCCGAAAAATATTGGCTTAATGCAGCATATCCCACATTGAGTTCTTGAGGATAAACCTGTATTCGTCCCCGAATTAGCTTCTCGAAATTTTGCTTGGGTGTGGCAACGCGATGAATTATTAATTTCCCGGCATCAAACGCGGCATCAAATGCAGAGCCGTAGCTGTAACCGATATCGCCGCCAATCGTTAGCTCTTCAAGGTCACTGAGACTTTCCCATTGAAAAGAAAATGTCTTGAGATGAAAAAACACGAACGTTTCGGTGAGCACGGGATCACTGTAATAAAAGTCTGCCTCACGTTCCGGCTTGTGCATCCACACGCCCATCAGGTCTTGAGCGCCATTCGCTGTTTCTGCATAGGCTCTTCCCCATGGGAAAAAATTGAGATTTACCGCAATGCCTTCCTCTGCAAAAATGTCCGTGATTAGCTGAGCAACGGCTCCTTTATTCTCCAAGCTTTCTGATAGATAGGGCGGCCATTCTCCCAAAGCTACATCAATACGCAGGCCTTCTTCAGCTTACAGATTCAAACTGAATAGTGCGATAAAAATTGCAACACACGTTTTAAAGCGCATTAAGAGCACCTAACGTTTAGAAAAATATTAAGCTTAGCTCAGTCGTACAAAGCCATTCAGTAGCCTCTTTACCTTAAGCGTCTACTGAGCACAAAGCAATGCCCTCAGATTGACCAATCGCCATTTAGTTTGCCGAGAAACAGAGGTCTTTTTCGAGTACGACTTTTGACTATGTTTCTACGTTAGTCCATCTTCGACGAAACGGCCCGTAGGCGCTCAGAGATGCGAACCGCCCATCTCTCTGAAGAAGATAAGCGCCAATCACAACGAGCTAGATACTGCTTGAACTATCGCTTTGACTCTGCAATATCGAGGTGGCGGACTTTTAAGGAGCGAGCCAGACCCGACATTGACGCGTAGTTTTGGTTTGTATGTTCGCTGAAGATAAAGATAAACATGCGCGCACTGAATTCAATGCAGCCCAAAGGAGAACCTTATGGCTTACAACATAGCATGCGCCTGCCAGTCCGTTTGTATTACGTTGCACGACAAACCGATTGTTCATGCTTTTTGCCACTGCACAGACTGCCGAGATCTTTTAGCTACGCCCTATCACTCTGTCACTGCATGGAAAGAAGACAGTGTTTCTGTCGATAAAGGCCAAGAGATCATCGCCGTTTATCAACACCCCGTCTTAAAGATGCAAAAACACTTTTGCAGTGCGTGTGGAGAGGTTTTATTTAATACGAATGGCATGAACTGGAGAGTTGTCTCACAACTTTTAATCGCAAAGAGCAATAACGGAGTATTACCTAAGGAGCTTCGATCAAATAAGCATTTCTTTTATGAGCAGCGCGTAATAGATTTAAAAGACCCACTCCCCAAATACCTTCGTGGAGTAGATGGACCTCTTTACGAAGATTAAACAAACTAGACAAAGAGAATGAAAGCATTGGAACGTCAAAATAATCGCACACTCTCAGGAGAACCAAAGATGGCCTTTAAGCGACTATGTTTACTCTCGATATTAACTACCTTCGCACTAGCCGGCTGCACAGATTCAAAAAGCAACGCCTCTTATGCGTTCGAAAAAAACGCAAACGGTGAGATCGTCGTCGACGAAAGGAATTTCACGATTGCTGAAACTGATCTTTACATGGCGAATCATTCAAAAGAGCACCCTGTGAACACATTCAGACACTCTAGAGAGATGTCTAGCATAGACAACCAATTTGTGGTGCGCGAAAACAGAGACGTTATGTATAGCCACGCCGTCGTTGATATTTCACAAGGAGCGACATTAACTAATCCAGAGTGGGATGTGTTTTCAGTGATCCAGGTGATCGATGAAAATCAATATACCATCGCTTCTATTTATCCTGGAGAGGAAAAAACCTTTACGCCGAAGGATGTCGCACTGGGAAGTCACTTGTTTTTGAACATGCGAACAGGCGTCCGATCTCTGGATGAAAAAGGCTACAAGGAGGCGCATGCACATCAAGACGCTGTAATGATCAAGAGTCATTCTTCCATTCCGTATCAACCGAAAGGATTTGAAACAACTAGCCTAGATACTATGCGGAAGGCACTGAAAGCGCGTATGGCTGAAGCCGACAAGCCAGAATATTACTTTGGCACATCAGATGAGGTAGAAGAAACGCAATTCTTGATTGCTTCAGCCGTTGGTATTTTTGGTCTACCGATCAAAGACGCTGCCTACCTGAATACAATACAACCAGCCGGAGACGCGAGAAAAGGCGCTCCGAGCAAAATCACTCTGCCCGCTCCACCGCTAAATTATGAAAAAGGCGGTTTTTTCTCCGTGACAACCTACGACGAAGAAGGCTGGATCGCGAAAGAGAATTTCGCATTAAACAATACGACAGCGACACCGAATGCTGATGGCAGCTATACGTTCCACTTCAATGCTCCGGAGCTACAAAACAATATTGATGTCGTTGAGAACTGGTCTATTTTGATCAGACTGTATGCGCCATCAAGTGTTGACGAAATCATGAGTTACATGAAAAACGCAGAGCAGAATATAAAAATTGAAACGTTATGAAAACCGCTAGAACTTACTGCCCCAAACCGGCTTTGGGGCGAATTATGCACCGCTCAACACGGTTAATTGACAACAAGGGCTTATCTATGAAAATAAAAACCTGTTTAACCGCTCTCATGATTTCGACTTCGGCTATGGCCGAAGTACTACCCGTCACGCTCGATAACTATGAGTGGGCAGAATCAGACTTGGCATTTCAGAATATCACCAAGCTCGTTGGCTCTAACCAGTGGTTTCACTTTCCAGGGCTCACCCCGCTGGATAACCAAACGGTTGTTAGAATGAACAGGGATACGATTTACTCAGGATATGTTGCTGATTTGAGCAATGGAGGGACCGTCACGATCCCTGAGACAGACGATGGCCGCTATCTCTCTGTCATGATTGTGCAAAATGACCATTATATTGATCAAGTGTTCACCAAACCCGGTACCTATGAGATCGAAAGCCAAACAGACTTTGCACTCATTACTGCAAGAACGAGAATAAACCCGAACGACCCCAAAGATCTTGAAAACGTAAAGCGGTACCAATCGCAAATTGAGGTATCAACGCCCACGAAAAAAGAACATGTTATGCCTCCCTATGATATGGATCAGCTATTAGCCATAAGAGCTGAGCTAGTAGCAGAAGGAAGTAAGCTGGGCTCCCTAAAAAATATGCAAGGAAAGCATGGTCAAGTAGATAAGCAAATGCACCTTTACGGAACGGCTTTAGGTTGGGGGCTGCTGCCAGATGAAAATGCCCAATACATTTCGTACTACAGCAAAGAGGGCATCGCTGACAGCAAAAACTGCTCCGTCGCAACCTTTGAAAAGCCTCCAATTAACGATACAGGTTTTTTCTCAATTACCGTGTACGACAAGGAAGGATGGATCACTAACGAGCAGTCAATATTGAATGACTACAACTTAAAATATAACGAGGATGGAACATTCACTGTTCACTTTGGCTCCTGCCCTGAGGGCTCCAGGAACGTTCTTCTCGTTGCAGACAACTGGGATCTGCTCCTTCGAGCTTATGAGCCAATTCTAGACAAAATGGAAGCGTACCAAATCCCCACACCAACGCTTTTAGAGCAGTGAGTTAAATGACGCGTTAAGACACTTGGCGGCTGACGCACAGCGCAAGCGTCTTAACGCGTAATGTGCGGTGCGCAAAGATCGGATTGAGACAAGCAAAAAACGGTGCGACTCTGGCACTCTTATTTTGAGTCTATCTATCAATTACCGATCTATCGACTGCATATCTAATAAAAGCCTCCCAACTACCGCTCTCTCAGTTGCTAACAATACGTAGATAAATTCAACCCTTAACCAAAATATTCTTCTATCCACTGAAAAAGTTTTTGACTATCCATGTCCGAGAACGCCATGCTCTGAAAGTCATTACCTACCTCTTCTTCCATCGTAATAAACTGATACAGCAGCACACCGGGCTGTTGATCGTGCAGAATAAGAGTAATACGGCGACGCGTGCGCAAGCAGTCAATGGTCATCACGTCAGCAGGAATGCCCGAGTCCCGCATTCCGCGGCGCACCTCCAGGACAGGATTGATATGCTCGTGGCTGGCCTGAATTTGCTTGTGCGCTTCGCTGGCCATTTCTGAAAGTGCTTTTAATGGATCTTCGGACATAGGGCTCATACTTTGTAATCGATAGATTGATTTAGGGAGTTGAAATTACCACTTCCCTTTGATGTTTTGCATCCTACCGGAACTCCAGCGGTGTTTTGCTTAAGTTTCGCTTAAATTAGGCTTAAGTTAGGTATGAGTTAGGCTTGAGTTAGGGATGAGCTCCATTCATTCTCGATTCTGCTACTCAAATAAAAAAGGCCGCACCATACTTCGGTGCAGCCCGTTTTACGCGTTCATTAGCGAGACAAGGTTGTTAAGAGCGAATCTCGAATTTCAAACCCGCTTTTTGTTGCAAACGCTCCAGCAAGGCATCACCTAATGCAGTGGACGGCGTAAGCATGCCTTTCAGGTCTGGTGTTTTATCTTTATCAAGGGCCAAACAAGCCGCGGCCTCACCAAGCATTTTTGATGTTGAACCGTAACCCGGATCACGATCACCGCTCACAAAACCTTTCAGCAGAGAGCCATCACGCATTTTTGCGATCACCAAGTATTTCCAAAAGCCCGCCTCACGCTCTGACTTAGATGGCCCCTCGCCGGGCGCTGGAAGAAACTTAGCCGTTAGCTTTTTGTATAAGCCGCCGGGCTTACCACCAAGCATTGCAGCCAAACCGAGCAAACCGCCAAAGCCCTTCATCCGACCAGATAAGCCCTTGCCTGTCATCATCGTCTCGTCGTAAGTAAAGTCTTTCCCGTACGGAAAACCCGCTAAAGCATGACTACGACGTACAACACGCGTGTTAATCGCGGCCATGATAAACGGCATCATGAAGCTGTCCGCGTCCTCATCGAACTTCACGCTGCGCAGGTCAGGTTTATCGTCACCCGTCATGGCATCGCGCGGGTTCAGTGTGTAAGGGTTATTCAGCAATTTGAACAACGCTTTATCTTCAGCCACTTCAGCAAGCACGTTGTTTATACTGGCAATCGTACCGCCGCTCGCGCCACCCTTCATCGACTTAACACGCACTTTTACTGCTTTTGCATATTCGCCTTTTAATTCTTTGGCTTTCTTCTGAATGAAGTAGGTTCCCATATCGGAAGGAATAGAATCAAAACCACAACAGTGCACGATGCGTGCGCCTGTTTCTTGAGCACGCTCATGGTGCTGATCGATCATACGGCGAATCCATTGCGTCTCACCAGCGAGATCACAATAGTCTGTACCGGCTTCAACACAAGCTGCAACCAGTTCACTGCCATAAAGCGCATAAGGCCCAACGGTCGTACAAATAACTTTCGTTTTGCTAACAAGCTCTTTTAGACTCGCAGCGTCCAGGCTGTTACCAATTAAAATAGGCACATCCGTATTACCCAGCTCTGCGCGAACCTCTTCAAGCTTTGCTTGGTTGCGCCCTGCCATTGCCCACTTAAGTTCGCCATCAAGGCCATAGGTGTTCAGGTAAAACTCAGCCACTAAGCGACCAGTAAAGCTACTAGCACCCCATATAATCACGTCGTACTCGCGTGAATCTGACATTATGCTTTTCTCCAATTATTCTTTATCAACAAAGAGGCAGAGTAAAAGTACTCTGATGCCTTAATTCTATATAGCGTTGCGAGGGCGGCTCAGGCAAAGCGAACGTTTGAGAGAAAGCAGAGTTCACATGCACATCAGTGCGCAATTTGA
>NZ_LWFU01001039.1:0-709 GCF_001635135.1 Oleiphilus sp. HI0080 | reverse complement strand
TGTGATCTTCCCGAGCTGAGCTACGACCGAATGAAAAGTATTATCGGTTTGGGAATGAAAGAAGCTTTGTATGATTTATATCCACAAATCACCTCTGATCAAATAGATGCATTGCGAGCGCATTATTCAAAGCGCTTTCATCAAAACGAGGGTGCTGAATTATCTCTGTTTCCAGGAGTGGTTGATGTGCTTGAATCTTTGCGCGGCGCAGGTTATCGACTTGCTGTTGCCACTGGCAAAAGTCGCCGCGGTCTCGATATGGCAAAGGAGCAGACGGGGTTAGGAGAGTACTTCGAGATAGAGCGGTGTGCGGATGAAACGCAGTCAAAACCGCATCCGCAAATGCTGCACGAATTAGCCGAGCATTTTGGTGTCGACGAGTCGAACATGCTTATGGTTGGTGATACGAGCTTTGACCTGGAGATGGCGGCACGCGCTGGATCTGCGAGTGTAGGCGTGAGTTATGGAGTACATGATACCGAAGCGTTGCTCAAGCATAATCCAAAACGGATTGTTGATGAGATTGGAGAGCTGATAGGATGGCTTGATTCAGTCAAGCAGCCTTTGGGCAACTAGATATTATTAATAACAAGGAGTGATCATTGGACGTATTTGATTCGAGTCGGTCTGGCGCAGAGGCGAAAGCAGACTCAAAAGAGTGGAAGCTAATTGAGAAAACCGTGGCGACGTTGGGTGTTGAGCAGCGTCG
>NZ_LWFU01001038.1:0-771 GCF_001635135.1 Oleiphilus sp. HI0080 | reverse complement strand
TCAGGGTGCAATCAGGCAAGAGAGTCCGTTTCCCCTGTTAAAGTCGTTTTTAGATATATTACCGAATTCATGAGTAAGCAGAACAACGCAGAAGTTAAGGTCCGCATTGATAAATGGCTTTGGGCTGCCCGTTTTTTTAAAACGAGAACACTGGCAAAAGAAGCCGTCGAGGGTGGGAAAGTGGAGTACAACGGGCAACGTTGTAAACCAGGAAAAACAGTTGATGTGGGTGTTGAGCTAACAATCCGGCAGGGTTGGGTAGATAAAGTCGTGATTGTAAAAGGCATCTCAGATAGACGGCAAAACGCAACGCTTGCCCAAGTATTGTATGAAGAAACCGAGGAGAGCTTCGAAAAACGCGAGCAGAAGCTTGCTGAACGAAGGGCCGAGCGTGAGAGTCAGCCTGTTGCTTTTCGTCGACCTAATAAGCGTGATAGGCGTTTGATTCACCGTTTTAAAGAAGAACGAAACGATTAAACAGAGAGAAGTATATATGCTTGAAGGTGATTCATTTCAAAAATTTATGTTTGACGAATGCCACATTCGAGGTGAAATCGTCAGGCTTTCAGATAGCTTTCTACAAGCGATAGAAGGTAAGCAATATCCAGCGGTTGTGAGGCAATTGCTTGCCGAGGCAACGGCCGCCACGCTGCTGATGACCGGAACACTTAAGTTTGAAGGGCGTTTGTCGTTGCATGCTCGTGGGCAGGGCCCTCTAACCCTGTTGATGGCAGAAGCAACGAATATGAGGAGCTTTCGAACGATTGCTAA
>NZ_LWFU01001037.1:0-1389 GCF_001635135.1 Oleiphilus sp. HI0080 | reverse complement strand
TCAAAAAGTGTTTTCGAAACGATAAACAGCGTTAGCTTGAACATGTCATCATTAATGTCACGCTCAGCATCAGTCAGCCAGTCATCAGAATACTGTCTCGTATATCGAATCATGGTATCTGCATAGGATTGAATGCGTCTGAAGTGAAATCCAGGCTGGGTAAGCTTGCGCTGCTTCTTGTGGGACGCAAAATCGTTATTTGTCACCAATCCATTGCCAAGGACATGAGCCATAACGCCAACGTCATTATCCGCTTTCTTGAACTGTGATGCGTGCTTAACAAGTACTTGGTGCGCNATATCCGCACTTGTTACTAAGGAAATGCGTTGTGATGGCATGCAAAAATCGATGATGGGCTGCTTTAACCGGAGCGCCCGTTGTATGAACGCCAGTGGATCTTTACCAAACTCAAGTAAATTTCCAAAAAGAAATGAACCATCAATTACCATTGGGCGTTTTACTTGGGTGTTTTCTTCAAGCACTGGACTGGTGTTTTGCATTATTTTAAGCGTCTTATTTATTAGAGGTTGATCGAGACGATAAAGATAAGCATACGTTTAGCCTATGCTGAAAACACTAAAAAATTGTTGTTTTAGGCGGTCACTAAATTTCGGCGACAGTTTTTGACGCTTTAGCTTGTATCTTACTTAGCAAGAAGAGGTTTACGCATTTGTAAGTCAACTACTGGATAAAAAACTGGACAGATTAAATATCGCTGCACATAATACTGATTAAGCATACAGTATATTGTGGTTGCAAGGATGCGACATAATTCATCACAAATCGATAGGGGAATCAAAATGGAAGGCAACAAGCAAAAGGCACTTAACGCAGCACTCTCTCAAATTGAAAAACAGTTTGGTAAGGGCGCGGTCATGAAAATGGGTGATCAACCAAGAGAAGCTATTCCCGCAGTTTCGACGGGCTCTCTCGGGTTAGATATCGCGTTAGGCATAGGCGGCCTCCCTTATGGTCGAATCGTCGAGATATATGGCCCTGAGAGTTCGGGTAAGACGACGTTGACACTTCAGGTAATCGCTGAAGCGCAGAAGCAGGGTAAAACGTGTGCCTTTGTCGATGCAGAGCACGCACTTGACCCAATCTATGCAGAGAAACTAGGTGTTAATGTTGATGAGTTATTAGTATCGCAACCTGATACCGGGGAGCAAGCGCTCGAAATTGCAGATATGTTGGTTCGCTCTGGTGCTGTCGATGTGATCATTGTTGACTCCGTAGCGGCGCTAACGCCTCGTGCCGAGATTGAGGGTGATATGGGTGATAGTCACATGGGTCTGCAGGCTCGCTTGATGTCACAAGCCTTGCGAAAGATCACAGGCAATATTAAGAATGCCAATTGCCTATGTATCTTTATTAACCAGATTCGAATGA
>NZ_LWFU01001036.1:0-648 GCF_001635135.1 Oleiphilus sp. HI0080 | reverse complement strand
CAGACCGATGAGACCATTGAAGCCGAGATCGTCGGACTTGCCGAGCAATATCAGCGACAAGGTTTAAATGGCCTTATCAGCGTGATTCGTGAACGAGTCGCGCGTGATCCTAACGGCAAAGCAATCTATTTGTTCACCGCACGCGACTTCATTAAACTTGCTGGCAACATTGATAAATGGCCTGAAGAAGGCGAAGTCCAAGATGGCTGGTTAAATTTCACGCTTGACCAAGAACTCGGCTGGCACACTGAATCTGAAAGACCTGCACGAGCGCGTGTGTTCATAGTGCCGGGCGGCTTACGCCTGCTTGTGGGCCGTGATGTAAACGAGTTTATGGCGGTGAAAGAGCTAGTTGAACGTGCGATTAATCTCGGCATGGCCATTACCTTCATGCTTGCCATGATTGGTGGTGTCATGATGAGCCGTAGCACGGGAAGACGTGTTGAAGTGATCAACCAGACCAGCCAGAAGATCATGCGCGGTAATTTATCCCTAAGAATCCCTGATCGTGGCACTAACGACGATTTCGACCAGCTAGCGCGTAACCTCAATGAAATGCTCGATCGAATCTTTCAGCTAATGGAAGGTATTCGCCATGTTTCGGACAACATCGCTCACGATTTGAGAACACCGCTAACGCGCTTGCGC
>NZ_LWFU01001035.1:0-829 GCF_001635135.1 Oleiphilus sp. HI0080 | reverse complement strand
CTGTAAAGTTCGGGTTAACCGTCAAACCCAAGGTTTTATTGGTGCCAAAACGCACCTTTGCATCCACGCCAAACTCATTAATGTCGTAATTGCTAGACTGTTCAAACTCGGGATCACCTGGGTCACGCTCGTCATCCTTATGGAGGATATAGTGCGGCGTCACCTCTACATTCTGAACTCCGTACAAATCTCGCTTAGAGGCTATCTGCGCACTCGCGCCCATATCCTCCTCTTGCTGCTGAACCCGCTTTTCGTACTCAACCTTCTCTGCGGCACTCATTGCCTCAGAGTCCGCTAAGGGAGCACGTGCATCAGCCAGCTCCTGCTCCTTCGCTCTCTTGACCAACATCATAGAGCCAAGCGTTTTATCTGTACTACGCGGATAGGACCGCTTGAACATCAACAGCAGCATTTGATCAGTGTCATCCTCATGCTTTGGAAGACGAATCGATTGATGCGGTATGGCAATTTCGACAATGTAACCGGAGTCCGTTACTTGTGCTTCGGCAATCCAGTTAGAATCCCAGTCATAGTAATAACGATCAGCGACAGTGTTCTGAAGAACGTCCGTTAACACACCGCTCGGGTTTACACGAAACTCATACTTTTTACTGCCAGTACCTGTCGGATCAACAACCAAAGAAACATAATCGTCTTCCTTTACGGCATCGCGATTACGAAATGCCGTTCTTATCTGGCTTGGATCTGGGTCTCGCGCATCGAACGCGAAAAAGGTATGCGTGTCAGTCAACAACGCATAAACGTAAGTCTCAACACTAGCCTTTCCATAGCGCTTTGGGTACAGCTCATAGTCGATGCTAAAAATCTG
>NZ_LWFU01001034.1:0-761 GCF_001635135.1 Oleiphilus sp. HI0080 | reverse complement strand
GCGTAGCAAAATAGTGTCTCTGCTTTCTAAGTTATTGATCAAAGAGCAAGTGATTGCAACGTCCCTTGCTGAGTCGCCGGAGAGAGAGGCTAACTCTCACTCTTCGGACGAAGCAGCGGATTTGAAAGAGGAATAGAGATTCTTCCGTGACGCTCAGCGAATGGTTAAATGATCTTGAGCAACGACATCCCACAGAAATAGATCTCGGTCTTGAACGTGTGCGGCTTGTCTTTGACCGTTTACAGCTTACTGATTCAATGCCTTATTGTATTGTGGTTGGTGGCACGAACGGCAAAGGGAGTACGCTGAAAGCGATCGAGAATGGCCTCTCTTCGGTAGGTTTACGAATCGGTACCTACACTTCTCCTCATTTATATCGTTTTAACGAGCGTATCTGTCTTCAAGGAAAAGAGGTCGGGGATCAAACGCTTGTCGATGCTTTTGATGTCGTCGAGCGCGCGCGTGGTGATATATCTCTTACTTACTTTGAGTTCACAACGCTTGCGGCTTTTGTGGTTTTTTCCAATGCTTTTCGAGCTGGAGAGCTAGACGCGATCATTTGTGAGGTCGGGTTGGGTGGCCGGCTAGATGCGGTCAACGTGCTTGACGGTGATCTGTCGCTCGTCACAAGCATTGGTCTGGATCATCAGGATTGGCTGGGCAATACCATTGAGGAGATCGCTCGAGAGAAGGCGGGTATATTTCGGCCTTCAAAGCTGGGTTTGGTGGGTGAAACATTTCCGAATTCCATTTTGAATGAG
>NZ_LWFU01001033.1:0-575 GCF_001635135.1 Oleiphilus sp. HI0080 | reverse complement strand
CAACTTTATGAATGCTCGAAGCGCTATCGTTGTCTCGGTTAGTCACCCATAAGAACTGGCCATCCCATGCTAGGCCGAGAGGATCATTGAGAAAAGACGGGTTCTCTAGATAGGTGAGTATGTCGCCGTTGGCCGGATTAATGCGGTAAATTCGTTGCTCTTCTCGTTCCGTTACCCACAGCGCGATCCCGTCCCAAGCGATTCCGAATGGTCGTGCGCAGAATTGGACATTGTCATAGGGTTGCGATCCACAAGCCGGAAGTGTCGATGGGCCTGGTATGGTGTCAATAACCGAGCCATCTTCTGGAAGTACTTTGTTGATGGTGTTCGACTGCCAGTCGACGATCCAAAAATGGGTGCCGTCAAATGTCATTCCTAGTGGTGAAGGGAATGGCATGGTGTCCAGGGTGTTTTCTGTTTCTAGATTATCCCCGTCGACGGGATCTAACTTAACAATATCGTCCGTAACAGGGCTGGCATTCCAGAAGAAGTTGCGAGCGAAGGTCAAAGAGCCGCCGCCTCGACACGTGGCCTGGTTGTCGCAAAATGGCAGTCCATTAGGAATGTTGTCTGGA
>NZ_LWFU01001032.1:0-858 GCF_001635135.1 Oleiphilus sp. HI0080 | reverse complement strand
CCGACCGAAAAGCTATCGCGCCACTGAGTGCCCAAAGCTCGATGGTTGGTAAGTTTTTCGACCAAACAGCCAAAACGAAAGACATAATTTTGATAAGCGGGCATCAGGCCCAGCCAAGAAAAGAGGTTAAGCATGACAATCAAGAGCGCTTTAATCGTTGATGATTCCAAGGTCGCAAGATTTGCTCTTCGCAAATTGCTCGAGAAGATGGATTTAGACGTCACCATGGCGGGCTCAGGCGAAGAAGCGATTGAGACCGTGATCGATGGTAACGTGCCCGATGTTATCTTCATGGATCAGCTCATGCCTGGCATGAATGGTGTGGATGCAGCGAAGCAAATTAAAGCTATGCCCAGCGCTGAGCACGTTCCGGTCATCATGTGTACCTCAAAAAAATCGGATGAGTTTTCAGAAGAAGTCACCAAAAAGGGCATCTATGATGTGCTCACAAAACCGGCTGAGCCACATCGCGTATCAGAACTCATCAGTCAACTTGATGAAAGTATGGCAAATGCCGTTACAGCAGATCCGCAAGAAGAAACTCTCGGTGAAAGTGATCTGACGGACGAGCTCGCCTCCACCGCCTCACTCACGGAGTTGACGCTTGATGACGAACTTACCTTGGCCGATGAAGATTTGGGCATTGAAGCACCGTCATCTGATGAATCCGTCGAGCTAGAGTCTGAGAGTATTGAATTAGAGCTACCGGAAATCCAAGAGCCCTACCCAGGTGACGAGCCTTCAGCGGGTCAGGAGCCTTCATCGGGTCAAGAGCCTTCAGCAGGTCAAGAGCCTTCAGCGGATCAACAACCGTCAGCAGGTCAACAACCTTCAGCTGATCAAGAACCTTCAGCTGAT
>NZ_LWFU01001031.1:0-1459 GCF_001635135.1 Oleiphilus sp. HI0080 | reverse complement strand
CTGATACTAGAGCTGGAATCAGGATTAGAATCAGAAGTGAGAATATCCTGATAATGTTTCGCGCGTAGACCGAGTCCTAAGCCCTCTAGCTTTTGATCTGATACTTTCGAACCCATAGACCCGACCCCGCGCCAAAGCAGTACTTACTTAACTTTGCCGCCTACAATTTTTTTGCACGTTCCTTCTGGCACATACACCCACTCTTCTGGATCGCCATCGGTCGCAGCTTGGCCTGCACAGCTGTGCTTGCTAGTACCACAATCGTTCATGCCTGCTTTCGCGATACCCTGACATTTCTCGAAACCCGGCTTGCCTGCAAGTGCATCTGAAGATGCGCCCATTACGCCTAAAGTTACTAAGCCTGCAATTGTTGATTTAGTGAGTTTGCTTACTGTTGTCATCTCTTGATCCTCTCAAAGTTATTTGTTTTGGAATGCGCTATTTTTTAACACAGTCGCAAGTAGAGACTCGGCGCTTTGCGAGAAGTTCATATTTTTTTTGTTTTTGCATCACAGGCACAAGCAATTCAGAAGACGAACTAAAGCTTTTACTTATGCCTTTTCTACAACAAGATCTGACGTTAGATCGGGAGTAAGCGATCCGTTACACTTTCCTGATACTCGTGCATAATGACTCTGCATCCATCATAGAGTTCTCAAAGAGAGAAGAGCCATACATGATTATATCCATTCCGCAATTGATTCAGGAAGCGCGAACCAACTTAAATTGCGCAACCGCCAGTGAATGCCTGAATGACCTTCCTAAGAAGGCGATCATCATTGATGTCAGGGAACCTGGTGAAGTAGCTGAAGTAAGCGCTCCCAAGTCCGTCAATATTCCTCGCGGCGTAATTGAAATGAAAATTGGAGAGCACGCTTGCTCAGCAGACACGCCGATCTATATTCATTGTTCCACTGGAGCACGTGCGACACTGGCCGCCGAGCAACTTCAAAGAGTGGGCTATACCAACGTAATAGTCATTACCTGCGCTCTTGATCAAGTCTTGTCCGCACAAGCAGACAATTAATTCAAACCGTACATTCTCAGTAAAACGAGGTAGAGATTTTATGAGCCCCCCGATTGTAATCGACTACTACACTGATCTGCTTTGCGTCTGGGCTTGGATTGCTCAGCGTCGACTGGACGAACTACATGAACAATTTGGTGACCAGATTGCCATCAACCACTATTACATTGATCTTTTTGGTGACGTCGCTAAGAGAATAGAGCTGCAATGGACGGAGCGAGGCAGTTATGAAGGATTTGCTCAACACGTAATGCATGCAGTGCAACCATACGACAATGCGACAGTTAACGACCGTCTCTGGACAGAAGTTCGACCAAGCACTTCTGCTAATGCACATATGTTTATCAAAGCGATTTCACTCAGCTATGGACAAGACAAGGCAAAGGCCTTCGCTTTGACGCTAAGGCAAGCTTTCTTTATGCAAGCGTTAGA
>NZ_LWFU01001030.1:0-335 GCF_001635135.1 Oleiphilus sp. HI0080 | reverse complement strand
TTGCATTGTTCTTCGCAGTGCTCCCCAAGGCGTATTCTCAATTGGAATCTCTTCTCAATGATTTTCCTCGCATCTTGAGCGTTTTGCGACGACATGCGGAAGATCTACAAACGCAGCTGCCAGGTATGTTTAGGGGGGACGAGATTACGATCGCTTATGAGCAGCTCTCTGAGGGCTCGGCGGAAATTGTGCAGTGGGTGTTGTCCAATTCTCTCGCCAGCCTGCCTGTGGTCGTTACCGCACTAATCTACCTTGTTGTTGTACCGATGCTTGTTTTTTTTATGTTGAAAGATAGGGATGTGATCCTTAGTGGGGTCTCTAAAGCTCTACCCAAA
>NZ_LWFU01001029.1:0-5135 GCF_001635135.1 Oleiphilus sp. HI0080 | reverse complement strand
TCCTCTCGAGAGTATGCCGAGAACGTCTTACCGCCATCTTCGCTTAGCACGACAACACCTCCGTTGCCCGCGATGCTCACTTTTCGATTTCCATCAAACGCGCCTGACATCAGCGTACTTTCTGTATTTGAGCTAAGCTGCTCCCACGACTCGCCTGCGTTTTCAGTACGAAACAAATTCCCGCGCAAACCAAATGCCAAAGCCTGCCCTCTACCTTCTAGCGGAACAAGACCAAAAAATGAACCATCGTAGGGCGAATCTAAGGTCTCCCAACTCTCTCCTTGGTCCGAGGAGCTAAATAAAATTCCGGCCTCGCCCCCTATCAATAACGCCCCGCCCTCGAGTTCCGCAATCGTGTTTAAGTGAAAGCGATCAAGGTTATCCAAACGGTTTCCGTAATTAGCCCAAGTCAGGCCGCCATCTTCCGTTTTGAAAAGGAAGCCGTAAGCACCCACAACAAAACCTGTTTTATCGTCTAAAAACATCACATCAAGAAGTGGTTTTGCTGCGCCTACTTCTGCGTCTAGCTGCGCATCTTCCAATGCATACTCCGCATCTTCAATAGCGTACTCAAGATCCGAATCTTCTCCACCAACCTCATCCAGCTCGAACTCCAACTCAGCAATATAGGCTCTAGCCTGCTCGATATTCGACTCATTCGCCTTATTGCCATCAAACTGCTTCACCCAATTAATACCACCGTCATTAGAATGAAGAACAACCCCGCCATGACCAACGGCCCAACCTTTGTCAGCAGAAACAAAGTCAACTGCAGTCAATAGCACTGATACAGGTACCGATGCCTGAACCCAGTTAGCACCCCGGTCGTCTGAATAAAGGATGTGCCCACGCGCCCCAACAGCCACTAACCGACTACCCACATTCTCGATATCCACTAAAAGATAATCGGAAGCCTTTTCTGAAGGCATTGCTGGGGTTTCCAGTACGCCCTCAAAAGCAAGTGCGTTAGAGCTGACTGATGCAACACTTGCACCAAGCATCGCAACTGCACACTTTTTGGCCAAGGGCGAGTTGAGCATGTATCGGAGAATAGAATTCATTCGTTATCCTTAAAACTAGGAAACGCTCTTCGAGAGAGCGTTTTTTAAAAACCAAAGATTGTTAACGTGCTCGGCGTCGCAGAGACTGCGGTTTAAAGTAGCGCTTGTTGGGCACTTTATTTTCAAAAACAGGTGCCTGTCGTTCTTCAGAGTAAACCCCGTTTGCACTGTATCTACGTGATTGCAAATCGTGAAAAACGTTCGCAGAGGTCCAGGTGCCTGGAAGCTCATAGTAGTTTTTCAGTAATGAAGCGCTGACTCTCCAAAGCTCGCCGCGATTGTCATATTGATCAACCAAAGCAACACCCCAAGAATCCTCATCAACGTAGAACACTCGCTTCTTATAAATGTGGCGAGCTCCTTTTTTCAAGTTCGCTTCAACAACATGCACTCTGTGTAGCTCCCAGCGAACATAATCTGGATTTAAGTGACCGGCCTGAGCTAGCTCACTATATTCGAGACCTTTCTGACCGACCATATAGTTGTTATAAGGAATGAAAATCTCTTTAAGACCTTTGTATTCCCAATCGTAGCGGTCAGGTGCGCCGTTATACATATCTGTATCATCGGCAGTACGCGTATTATCTGAAGATGCAATTGGTGAATCATAGGCAAGGTTGGGTGCCCGGCGAACACGACGCTGGCCTGCGTTGTAATCCCATGCCTGACGTGGATCTTTGGTTTGATCCAAGGTTTCATGAACAAGCAGAGCCCCACCAGCCAAACGCGCAGGCGCTTTATTGAATGTCAAAAAATAGAAAAGGATGTTATCGAGCTTCTTAAAACTTCCTTCGGGGTTATGAAAGTTAAAAAATACTTCTTGCTGTTTTGTGATAGGAGAGAAATCACCATCTCGTTGAACAGCAAGTTCGGTATAACGACCCGTTAAGAAAATACCACGCCAGCGAGTTAGGTGATTCCACATAACCTGCAAAGCTTTATCTTCACTATTGCCACTCAAGATCGGAAAAGGAATTCCACCGAATGCATCTTTGATTCCAACCCCCCCCTTAGACAACGTTGCAGTAAGGGCGTTCTTCTTTGTGTTCTCGAGCACCCAATCTGGCATGGCATGAGTTCGTCGACTCGGATAAACATTCATTGCAAACGTATTGGGATACGCTTCCATTAAAGCGTACTGGCCCGGAGTCATGTATTTTTCAAAACCCGGATAGTTCGCTTTATCAATTTTGTATTTCACCTCATCGTCCGCAAACGGATCAATATGGTGCTGCCCGCTACCTTCATAGCCCGCAGGTGCTTCTGTAAGACCTCCAGTCCATGGCGGAATCGTTCCTGCCTCGTTTCCTTCTTTTATCGATCCAAAAGGTGTGAGTGAAGTGCCTAGCTTGTCAGCTTCGGCCTTGGACACTTTCGCATTCACTACTGTCGTATACGACCCACACGCTATAACTGCACCTAGAAGCAGGGTTCTTATTCTCATGATAATTCCTTTGTCTAAACGAGACTTGAGCACTGCCAAAGTGACGGCTCACAAAAACACGTAATTTTTTTATCTTAACTACTTAACTTTTAGCAGATAATTCGCGCGTGTCTATCGAAGTTTTGTTATAAAACTTTTCAAGACTCAAAGTTAAACCTCTGTTTTAGCGTAAGAAATAAACAAAGAAGCCGTATGCGGGGAAGCACACGGCTTGAGATTTTGAAAACCAAATGCGTGAGGACTAAGGCAAACTTTTTTCTACGATTTCTCTCAAGTCTTTTGAGAGTGACTCCTTACGGTGAATTCTCTGAAGCTGTTCGGTCATCAGCGTTTGCCTCGCCACTGAAAACTTCCTCCAGCGC
Organism: Oleiphilus sp. HI0080; assembly: GCF_001635135.1. Classification (NCBI taxonomy): domain Bacteria; kingdom Pseudomonadati; phylum Pseudomonadota; class Gammaproteobacteria; order Oceanospirillales; family Oleiphilaceae; genus Oleiphilus; species Oleiphilus sp. HI0080. Next base: position 2,268 of record NZ_LWFU01001029.1, on the reverse strand, counting down.
GTCAATGGCGTCGCCAAACGCGATGCAATCTGCGGGTTCTGATCATCTAACTTAATAATCTGATCTGCAAGGAATGCATAAGCTTCGCCATCAAGAGCATGAAAATGCTTCAAATTTTGCCCAGCAAAAGCACCGACCACCGAGCGTAATTTATTCGGATTTAAAAAGTCGAACGCTTCGTGCTCCATTAAGGACTTGATTCGAGACAAATCAGCAAACTCAGAGCTTGCCGACTGAACAGAGAACCAAAGCTCCACAACCTGAGCGTCATCCCTCCATTGATCGTAAAAACGCAAGAGCAAATCTTCAGCGTCCTGCTTATTACCGGAAGCAATCATTGCTGCGAGCGCACCAAGCTGATCTGTCATGTTCCCCGCTTCACTATACTGCTTGCGGCACAAAGCAATAAAATCCTCATCTGCATTAGCACTCAGCATTCCAAGACACACATTCTTCAGAGCGCGCCTAGACATATCGACATAAGACAACCCACCCTGTTCGCCGGCAACGTTGCGGCGGTAACATTCGTAGAGCTCAGAGTGCAACGCAAAGCTCAATTGTTTTCTTGCAAGATCCCTCGCACGACAAATTGAATCAACGTCGGCCTCACTGGACAGCTCGATCAAATAAGAAGCACTGGGCAACTGCATCAGCTTGCACACCATCGCTTTATCAAGCTGCTCATTACGCACAATCTTCCTCACAGCCTCGACAAATGCAGAAGATAATTGCGCGGGCTCCTTATCGGCTATTGCCTTCGTCATTCGCTGAAGCTCATTGACGGCAATCTTCTGCGAAGCATCCCAGCGATTAAATCCATCGCTGTCGTTCTCAGTCAAAAACAGCAGTTGCGAACTAGCGTAATCATAATAGAGCTTCACAGGCGCCGAAAAACCACGCAATAGAGATGGCGTCGGCTCGCTAGCAACTCCCTCAAACACCAAGCTTTCTTCCTCGCCCGAGAGTTCAAATACGGCGCTCGTCTCATTACCGAAACAGGATAAAGGAATATCCTGTCCACTCTCGTCCAGCAGGCCAAGCTCAATGGGAATCAAAAACGGTGCTTTTTCAGGCTGTTGCGGAGTCGCAGGACAGGTCTGCTTAAAATGAAGCGTATAGGTCTGCATTTGAGGATCATACGCACTGAAAACGGTCACTTCTGGAGTACCGCTTTGCGAATACCAGCGTTTAAACTGCGTCAAGTCTCGACCAGAAACATCTTCCATCGCTGCGACGAAATCATCTGTCGTCACTGCCTGTCCATCATGCCGATCAAAGTACAAGTCCGATCCTTTACGGAAGTCGTCCGGGCCCAGTAAGGTATGTAACATACGAACGACTTCTGCTCCCTTCTCGTATACTGTTAGAGTATAAAAGTTGGAAATCTCCATATAAGACGCAGGACGAACCGGATGAGACATTGGCCCAGCATCTTCGGCAAACTGCGCCGTCCTCAATAGGGTGACGTCTTCAATTCGCTTTACCACACGCGAGTTTGTATCTGCCGAAAATTCCGAGTCACGAAAGACAGTAAAACCTTCTTTTAAGCTCAGCTGAAACCAGTCCCGACAAGTAACTCGGTTTCCCGACCAGTTGTGAAAATATTCGTGAGCCACGATCGCTTCAATGCGCTGATAGGCGTTATCTGTCGTCGTTTCTGGCTTGGCGAGTACGCACGACGAGTTGAAAATATTCAGCCCCTTATTTTCCATTGCACCCATATTGAAATCATCAACAGCCACAATCATAAAGATGTCGAGGTCATACTCGCGACCGTAGACCTCCTCGTCCCAGCGCATAGATCGCTTGAGCGCATCCAATGCATAATCACACTTAGTGGCGTTTTTGTGCTCTACAAATATCTCCAAGCGCACCTCTTTGCCACTCATCGTGGTAAAGCTGTCTCGCTGACAATGCAAATCACCGGCAACTAGAGCAAACAAGTAACTAGGTTTCGGAAATGGATCATTCCATTCGGCGAAATGTCTTCCCTCGCCTAGCTCGCCAGAATCAACCAAGTTACCGTTAGACAGTAAGTTAGGATAGAGTTTCTGATCCGCCTCAACCCGGGTGGTAAAAATCGACAGTACATCGGGGCGGTCAAGGTAATAGGTGATACGACGAAATCCTTCGGCTTCACATTGCGTGCAAAACATCGTCGACGACTTGTAAAGCCCTTCTAAACGTTTGTTATCTTGAGGCTTAATCCAGGTCACGACCTCTAGAGTGTGATCAGAGCGTAATCCATCGATTACAAGCTCGGATTCG
>NZ_LWFU01001028.1:0-285 GCF_001635135.1 Oleiphilus sp. HI0080 | reverse complement strand
TTTAGCTCATGGGGCGTTAACGATATAAAAGCCTCAAAGTCGCGTACAGACCCTGCATCAGTCGCCATAACCTTGACGCNCTCGCCAGCCTGCCTGTGGTCGTTACCGCACTAATCTACCTTGTTGTTGTACCGATGCTTGTTTTTTTTATGTTGAAAGATAGGGATGTGATCCTTAGTGGGGTCTCTAAAGCTCTACCCAAAAATCGTCGCCTGATTACACAGGTATCGTCGGAGATGAATCAACAATTCGCAAATTATTTGCGTGGTAAGGCGGTGGAGATTC
>NZ_LWFU01001027.1:0-770 GCF_001635135.1 Oleiphilus sp. HI0080 | reverse complement strand
GATCAGGATGGTATTGAATCGAACAACGGCATCGAATAGCTCTGCAATGTAATCATGTGGTTCGATCTGGGTAGTGTAGGGATTGAACTCAATGCCTAAGGAGCTTACGAAAGACTCTGCATGAGAAGGCCAGTCAATGTTCGGGTAGGCAGAGTAGTGCGCGTTATAGTTGCCTACGGCGCCGTTGATCTTGCCCAGAAACTTCACCGCTTTTATTTGATTAAGCTGGCGCTTTAGACGGGCAACTACGTTGGCGATTTCCTTGCCCATGGTAGTGGGAGATGCTGTTTGTCCGTGTGTGCGCGATAGCATTGATTGCTCGGCTAGCTCTTTAGCGAGCTCTGTTAATTTAGTGACTATGGCCTCCATTTCTGGCAGTACACCGTCTTCAAGGCCTGATTTAAGCATCAATGCGTGCGAAAGATTATTGATGTCTTCTGAGGTGCAGGCAAAGTGGACGAACTCTAAGCTTTTTGCAAGTGCCGGAAATTGTTCCGCATTTGCTTCAAACTTTTCTTTCAGCAGATATTCAACGGCTTTTACATCGTGATTTGTTGTGCGTTCAATTTCTTTGACGCGTAAAGCGTCAGCTTCATTGAACTCGGTTACGATGGCATTCAAGAACGCATTTTCAGCATCTGAAAACGCCGGTAGTTCGTCAATTTCCGGGTGTGCCGCTAATGACTGTAGCCATCTAACTTCAACTGTGACGCGAGCGTATATGAGGCCATACTCACTGAATGACTTTCTAAGGTCTACAGTTTTACTGC
>NZ_LWFU01001026.1:0-982 GCF_001635135.1 Oleiphilus sp. HI0080 | reverse complement strand
GAATGATGTTCGCATCCCATACCGCTGTACCGTCTTTTTCTGCAAGAATGGTTTGCTCAATGAACCATAAAAACTCTTCTTCGGTTTCACCTTTCCAGGCGAAAACCGGAATGCCAGCGGCTGCAATTGCAGCGGCTGCATGATCTTGGGTCGAGAAGATGTTACAAGACGACCAACGTACCTCTGCACCAAGGTCAACCAATGTCTCGATCAACACGGCTGTTTGAATGGTCATATGAATACAACCCATAATCTTAGCGCCCGCTAGAGGTTGGTCCGCTTTGTACTTTCGACGAAGCGCCATCAATGCCGGCATTTCACCTTCAGCAATGTCTATCTCTTTGCGACCCCAATCTGCGAGATTGATGTCCGCTACTTTGTAGTCAGTGAAACCGTTTTCTACTGCTTGCAAATTCGTGCTCATGTTCTTTCCTTTACGTGTTAGCGTGTCGTGTGAGGAACACGCTGATAATCGTTTGCGGTTAGCGGCTGTGTGCCACTCGGCGCTAGTTAGTTATACGCCTGCTGCTTTCTTTAGTTCATCTACTCGGTCTGTTTTTTCCCAAGTGAAGGCGGTAAATGTTTTGGTCTTAGTCTCGCCACCTTCAACGTATTCATAGCTTACTTCCTGAGGCTCACGCCCAAAGTGACCGTAGGCCGCTGTGATTTGGTACATTGGGTTGAGCAAGTCTAGTTGAGTTTGAATCGCATAGGGGCGCAAATCGAACACTTCTCGAATTACTTTTGCCAAGTCTTGATCCGAGATCTTGCCGGTACCAAAGGTGTTAACTGATACAGATGTTGGCTCTGCTACACCGATTGCGTAAGAAACCTGTATTTCGCAACGATCAGCAAGGCCTGCAGCAACCACGTTCTTCGCCACATAACGGCCATAGTACGCTGCTGAACGGTCAACTTTCGATGGATCTTTACCAGAAAAGGCGCCGCCACCATGACGCGCCATACCGCCGTAGGTATCCAC
>NZ_LWFU01001025.1:0-939 GCF_001635135.1 Oleiphilus sp. HI0080 | reverse complement strand
GTATGGCTATCTCGGTTGCGCTCGCAGTAGGTGATATCGCTGATGAGCTGGTAGCGAAGCTAGCAGAAAAAACGAAAGCGCTAAAAATCGGCGATGGTTCAAATAAAGGCCTTGATATGGGCCCTTTGATTAGCAAAGAACATCTTGAGAAAGTCAAAGGCTACATTGCCAAAGGCGTTGAAGAAGGCGCGACGTTAGTAGTCGATGGACGCGAAGCAAAAATCGATGCAAACGAGAAAGGCTACTTCCTTGGTGGCTGTTTGTTCGACAACGTCACGAAAGACATGGTCATTTATCAAGAAGAGATTTTTGGCCCTGTACTTTGTGTCGTTCGTGTCCCTGATTACTCAACGGCTGTTCAGATGATCAACGATCACGAATACGGAAATGGTACTTCTATTTATACCCGCAGCGGCGGCATTGCGCGCAAGTTCACGCATGATGTTCAGGTAGGTATGGTCGGCGTCAATGTGCCAATCCCTGTGCCGATGGCATTCCACTCATTTGGTGGCTGGAAGCGCTCTCTCTTCGGTGCCAACCACATGCACGGACCTGAAGGGGTCAAGTTCTACACCAAGCGCAAAGCGGTCACTGCTCGCTGGCCAGAAGGTGATCTCGGTGCAGAATTCGTGATGCCTACAATGAAGTAAATATCCCGACGAGCCCAGCCTTCTGGGCTTTTTTGTTTTGGAGTTTTATGAACGTTTCAAAAATTCAATTCGTCGCTGAAAACGTCAGCAAAGAAAGTTACCTGCCAGATCAGGAAAAGATTGTTCACGGTGAGCCCGCACAAAACCTCTGGAATAACTATTCAAGTAAAGATGAAAAGTTCCATGTAGGAATTTGGGATTCGAAAGCTGGACGCTGGTCGGTGAGTTATTCCGAGCATGAGTTTTGCCATATTCTTGAAGGCAGCTCGATCATTATTGATGAAAGCGG
>NZ_LWFU01001024.1:0-697 GCF_001635135.1 Oleiphilus sp. HI0080 | reverse complement strand
AAAGGTATTTACTTCGATAGAGATTTGGCCGTTGACGAACAGGGAAATCTGCGGATTTCTTCTGATATTAAGGACGTGTTTGATTTTTTCTTTTCTGCGATCGAAGAAGAAGAGCTCGATGTTGTTCTCGCTCGCATCGAAGAATACTTAAACTACAAACTTGAAGATCCCGCGCTTACTCAAGCGCTCAAAGCACTTGCGGATTATGTCGATTACAAGGCGGCAGTTTATGATTTAGAGGCGGCATTTTCAGAGAAAATCGCTTCGTTTTCAGCAACAGGTCAGCAAGTAAGCCTCGGTGGCGAGTATCTGTCACTCGTCAAAGAGCGCTTGGAGCTGGTAAAGCAACTCCGCCAAGAACATTTAAGCGTTGAGTTGCATGAGGCCTTTTACTCGGAGCGCGAACAATACGACGACTATATGCTACAAAAACTTCAGATTAACGCTGACCCTGCGCTGAGCCCTTCGCAGAAACAAGCATCGCTGAAAATCCTTGATTCTCAGATGCCCAGAGCGTTTATAGAGAGCCGTCAGTCGGCAAACCCCGTGGCTTTGCTTAGGGAGGCTACGCAGAGCGCATCCGAATCTGACCCTGAAGCACTTTATGTTCAGCGTGTTTCTACGGTGGGCGAGCCAGCGGCTCAAAGACTTTCAGAACTGGATGCAGAGCGTGCCAAGTGGACGAGTAGATATAATG
>NZ_LWFU01001023.1:0-1104 GCF_001635135.1 Oleiphilus sp. HI0080 | reverse complement strand
TCTTGTTTTCAAAGGTGTGGCTGGCTCTCCTGGTGTCGCCATAGGTCAGAGCATTGTCATGTTTCCTCCGGCTGATTTTGACTCCGTCCCTGAGCGATCAAGTAGCGATATAGATGCGGACTTGAAGCTCTTTGACGGTGCAATCGATTCTGTGCGAGTTGATATCCGTCGAGTTGGCGAACGTTTGTCCAGCCAGTTGCGGCCAGAAGAGCAGGCTTTGTTTGATGTTTACATCGGGATGCTGGATGACAAGGCGTTGGCTGGAGAGGTGCAAGACAAAATCCGTGCGGGATCTTGTGCGCAAACCGCCTTGAAGCATGTCATCAAAGATTACGCGAGCCACTTTGAGATGATGAGCGACTCATATCTACGAGAACGCGCGGTTGACATAAAAGATTTGGGTCGTCGCATTCTCAGCTACTTGCAAGAGCGAGAGGTGGTCGATCAGTCCTACCCTGACAAAACGGTTTTGGTAAGTGATGAGCTGACGCCAACCATGCTTGGAGAAGTGCCGCGAGAAAACCTCGTCGGGCTTGTTTCAATTAAGGGTTCGGGAAGCTCTCATGTGGCGATACTTGCGAGGGCAATGGGCATACCGACGGTTATGGGTTTAGTCGATGTTCCATTGACCAAGCTTGATCAGCGAGAGATGGTCGTAGATGGTTATAACGGCGATATCCTGATCTCTCCTTCTGATGAACTTAAAGATCATTACTCGGCGGTGCTTAATGAGGACCGTGAGCTCGATGAAGACCTCAAGAGCATTATTGACTTGCCGTGTGAGACACTTGATGGTCATCGCGTCCATGCGTGGGTTAACACAGGCTTAATGGCCGATGTAGTACGTTCACTGGATCATGGTGCTGAAGGTGTTGGTTTATACCGGACCGAAGTGCCGTTCATGATCAACGAGCGCTTTCCGAGTGAGTATGAGCAGATGCTTTATTATCGGGAGCAGCTGGAGGCGTTCGCGCCAAACCAAGTCACGATGCGTACCCTGGATATTGGCGGTGATAAATCATTGCCTTACTTTCCTATTGACGAAGAGAATCCTTTTCTAGGCTGGCGTGGTATTCGCGTCACGTTGGACCACCCTGAAATTTT
>NZ_LWFU01001022.1:0-825 GCF_001635135.1 Oleiphilus sp. HI0080 | reverse complement strand
AGCCCTCTCGATTAAACAGACCGGTCAACGCATCCTTTCTCGATTGATCACGAAGTCGCTCGATATCGTCCAACTGCTCGTCAAACACTCGCTTCAATTTAACAGACATCTCGTTCATCGAGCGGACCACAGCATCAAGCTCTCTCGTTGCCGGAGGGTCAATTAACTGATCAAAAGCACGACTTGCAATACGATGAGCCTGAAACTCGAGCTGCGAAAGCGGGGAAAGCAATTTGCGAAGGAGAAGATATAAAATCGACAATCCGATCGAAAGAACACTAAGAAATAAGACAAACTGAGATTTAAAAAGCGACCAAAGCTCTTTCTCTGCCAGCGCCGGGTTCGCCTGAACATGAACTGATCCCAGCTGGGTCCATCCAGACATAACCTTGGCGTGACCTACAAAATCCGACAATTTGATGCGACTTAAAAACCAACGAGGCACGCCACTGTCTTCAGACGATAAGGCTCTCTGCACGACAACACGCCCATCTGGGGCACGAAACTCAATCGATGCGTAGTCACCGCTATCAAAAATTGAATCAATCATTCTCTCCTTGGCAACATTAGACTCATCATCTTTTTGGCTCGAAAGAGCCAAACCAAGAAACGTCGCAGCATCCATGGAATAGCGGGCCAACTGCTGATCAATGTAAATGCGCGTATTCGCAAAGTTGAGAGAAGCACTCAGCCCCACCAAAAAAAGCACCAGCGCACCCACGGAGACCAGAACAAGCTGCTTTAAAGAGCGTTTTTTAATTGTTTTATGCATGTTCATCCATTGACGCGGACACGAGCGCAAGTTCGCAATTTCGCTTTAACAAT
>NZ_LWFU01001021.1:0-838 GCF_001635135.1 Oleiphilus sp. HI0080 | reverse complement strand
GTGATTCTCATATTGCAATCGACGTAAAATTCCGCGTTGAAGACTTGGATGTTGATAGCACTAATAATGCGACCAATACATTTATTGATCGAAATGTGACCAATCCATACCTCACACTAAGAGATATGCGTATTCACAACGAGCGGGGCGCAGATACCTTAGGCAGTTTTGGCTTTGCCAGTGTTGAGCAAAAGATTGCTGCAGCGACGGACATTATTCCCGCATACAGTGAGTTAGGGGCGATAGCCGGGGGCGGGCCTGCTGACATCAAGGACTATGGTGTTGACGGTGTTTCAATTTATGATATCAATGTGCGCTGGGACTGGGACTTACCCCATATTCAGTTTGGTGACACTGAAACCAGTATTGGTGAAGTATACTTCACTGATTTCGTGATCCACGGAACCAATCTAACGATTTCAGCGCACTAGTGGCGGGACGAAGCTAAGCTCGACTCAAGAAGCTTAGTTCGCTGGCCGCTCCGTCATATACCTCTCAACAGTGTCTATAATCGCCTGAGTGCTTGGATCGATTTCAATATTAACGCTCGTACCTTCCTGTAACTGGCCAAAAGTGGTCACTTCTAGCGTCTCTGGAATAAGGTGGACGCTAAAGCGTTCGGTGACCTCAGCGCCAATGGTGAGACTGCATCCATTGATCCCAATATATCCTTTGGGTAGAACATAACGCTGAAGTTTGTTCGGGCATTCGAAAATGAGCTCACAGTTTGTCTCTGTTTCGTTACGACCTAACAGTTTAACGGTTGAACTTATGTGGCCGCTCATCATGTGGCCACCAATCTCATCACCAATTTTCGCAGCCCTTTCAAAGTTCGTGA
>NZ_LWFU01001020.1:0-680 GCF_001635135.1 Oleiphilus sp. HI0080 | reverse complement strand
AGGCTGGAACAGCCTGGGTATCGACTCAACCTGCGTCTGGCAACGGTCAAAACCAGTCGAGTAACGATCAATGGAGCTTAAACATTGCCTTCCAATTCTAGTAACCTCGCAACGATTAAACGCTTAGCACTCATTGCTAGTTTGTTCATGCCCATTGCGGCACACGCAGAAGATCCAATTGATCGGAGCATCATTTTTGTTGCTGCCAATGCTGGCCTTGCTCATTTCGACTCCAAGCGTCACTTTGAGGACCGGGATTTTGGAGGCCTATCACTTGGATTACATCTAAACAGATCATGGTCTACTTCCTTATTTTACTCACGTTCGCACCCCGAAAGTGGCTTAGGAAGAAATGTTCGGTTCGAAAACTATTTTGTGCAAGTTAAGCACTACTGGCGCGGAGAGAGCCAATGGCGACCATATTTGGTTGGCGGACTAGGCGAAACGATCCAAGACAGAGAAGAAGACCGTTCAAGCACCACAGCACACGCTGGTTTAGGGATGCACTATGCGATTAATGCAAAATGGGCAGGACAACTGGATTACAGATACTTCAGCGCTCTTCACGATGGCTTTCAGGACAAGACATTGATGACTAGCCTCATTTATCGATTTGGCACAGGGGAACGATAGAAACAAGGACAAGCGATAGGACGCAAGCAAGATCCGCTCTTTCGGAA
>NZ_LWFU01001019.1:0-931 GCF_001635135.1 Oleiphilus sp. HI0080 | reverse complement strand
GTTCATGCGTGATCATGTGAAAAGCCTTCACTGCGGTTTGATTCAAATGTGCAGTAGCGACGATTGGCAGCAAAACTTGTCGGACGCTATAGCATTTATAAAAACCGCCTCATCCAGAGGGGCGCAGTTTATTGTCTTGCCTGAGAATGCGCTTTGTTTTGGTCAAGCTGCAATCAAAGAGTTTGAGCCTCATGTAGCCGAGTGCATCGCGTCTCTTCAGTGCCTGGTCGACGAATTAGGCTGTTATTTACTCTGCGGATCAGTGCCTTTTAAAGCGTCAAGAAAAGACGTTCGATTTCGTTCTAGAAGCTATTTGTTGTGTCCAGATTCGGAGCCTGTTTTTTACGATAAGATCCACCTTTTTGATGTGGATGTGGCGGATGAAGTGGGGGCATATAGGGAGTCCGATACCTATCAGCCGGGCCATGAGCCTAAAACAACCGAGTTGGCTGGCCATATACTCGGTTTGAGTATTTGTTATGACTTAAGGTTTCCGGAGCTGTATCAGTATTATCAGAAAAACGGCGCTACCTTGCTCACTGTTCCCTCCGCCTTTACATACAAAACAGGTAAAGCGCATTGGGAAACGCTATTAAAAGCGAGAGCGATTGAAACCCAAAGTTTTGTGTTGGCCGCGAACCAATGTGGTGATCATGGTAGGGGCCGTGTTACCTGGGGACACAGCATGATTGTTGCGCCTGACGGGGCAATCTTGGCGTCCTGCGCCGATGAGCCTGGGATTTGTATCGCTGAGATTGACCTTAAGCTACTTGAGCAAGTCCGAGCAGCGATGCCACTTAGACAACATAAACGCCTACTATAGAGTAATAGCCATGAGCGTTACCCTAGAATGTCCGCCTCGTACTCTTTCAAGAAGCGAAACAGCTTTTTCGCTGCCCCCGTATTCTTATCGTGCTGACGATCTTTCGCC
>NZ_LWFU01001018.1:0-8294 GCF_001635135.1 Oleiphilus sp. HI0080 | reverse complement strand
CTGTTTTTTACTTTCATCTCTCTCTCCAGGCTACTCGTTTAATTATCCTAAAACGCATTATTTTTGTGGCATATACACTGATCGTGCAGCGCCGTTCATACACTCTGATGATTCCCTCGTGACAACACCGTCAGCGGAAACTGAATTCGATGGCGCAATGGGGGTTGGATTGGGCGGCTCCACCTGTTGATCTGCGCTTTTTGACGGCAGCTTGCCGAATTTGGCTTTGAGCAATTCCTTTAATACATCGCGCTTGATGGCTTTATTGGTTAATTCTGAGGAAGCCCAAAACCAGCCGTCTGTAGTCATTCGATGCCCTGCGGCCACCATTCTTTCGATCACGTTGTAAAACTCTTCATCACTGTAGTTATGGCTAAAAATGAAGCGACCCGTGCCGATCCATGGCAGAGTTAAACCTTCAGCGCGCAAGTAATATTGATATAGCCAGTTGAAGCGGTTCGGCTGCGTGTACAAAGGGACGAATACAGACGTCATATTGGCTACCTGAACTGGGATACCCGCTTCTTTTAGTGCTTCGTTCATGATCCGCGCCCGGGTATTCCATTGCTTATCGAGCCTGTTCGGTTCGATAAGATATTCAGGAAGGAAGATTCGCTTCAGAAAGGCATTCATGGCCCCCATAACATAGGGGTGTGAATTGAAAGTTCCGCGTGCAAAGCAAATGTCTGTTGGCTTGTCGGCTCGATAACGCTGCATGAGCTCGGCTTTTCCGCAAACCACGCCTACGGGAAGACCTCCACCAAGTGTTTTGCCATAGGTCACCATGTCGGCTTTTACGTCAAAGTATGCTTGTGCACCTCCTGGACCGAGGCGAAACCCGAGGAAAACCTCGTCCATGATCATTACAATGTTTTTCTGGCTGCAGACCGCGCGTAACTCCCTTAACCAATCCGCATACGCTTGTTTGTCAAACATCGCGTGGCGGTCGCTTGCAACCAGCATGGAGTCGCTGGCGCTACCGCCATTTGGATTCAACGCCTGAAGAGGGTTAATGAGAACGCAAGCAATATCGTTTCTGGTGCGCAAAACCCGAAGCGTGTCTTTCGACATTTCCTTTAATGTATACACATCGTGCACTTTACGAGGATTGCCGATGCCGGGCTGAACGCCGTCCCACCATCCGTGATAAGCGCCGCAAAAAACCACAGTTCGCGGCTTGTTCGTATGGTAATGCGCTAGGCGAACAGCCTGCATGACCGCTTCGGTGCCCGACATATGGAAAGACACCTGGTCCATACCCGAGATCTTGCGCAACTGATCAATGTTCTCGGTGATGATTGGGTGATATGGACCAAGAGCAGGACCGAGCTCCGCGGTTTTTTGCATGCCTTCTGCAATGCATTCCTTGTAAAAATCATAACCGAAGAGGTTTACCCCATATGCGCCTGTCAGATCGTAAGACCAGTTTCCGTCCAAATCTCTAATCTGCGTGCCACTACTGGTATCGGCCATCAGCCCAAGAGGAATCTCTCGTGACATCAAACGTCGGAACTGAAAAGGCACGCGATATTGGTTGGTAAAGTCCACGTCGGCTAGTTTGCCTTCAAGCTCCTTGCTCGCGGCGATGGTATGTGGCGCCTGAGATTGAAGCGCCTCTTTGAGTGCGGCAAATCCCGCGTGACGCTTTGCGATCACGTCTTCCGGAGCGTTATCACAACGAAACGCTTGAGATTGCGAATACTCATAAAACGGCAAAAGCTTCGCAATGCGCTTAGACATCTTCGCGTGACCGCGCAAAGAGGGATGCTTCGCGATCGAAAGCTGCAAACGCCGAACAACCCTGTACACAATATAGGCAAGCAGCAGAGCCGACAGGACTAGTACAAAGTATTCGCCTTGCAGGGAGGGTAGTTGATTATCTAAAAGCGCCATAGTTGCCACTCTTTGTTGGTAGTAACGCGTAAAGCCGGATTAGCTACGCATGTTTAGCTCATGCTCTTCGTTTTCGTGCATGGCGTGCGTCATCGGGTCCATGAGCTCTCCGCGCATGAGATAAAGCGGGGACTTCATGTAAATTTTGAAGTCATGAAACGGGTCGGTAATGATCTTTAGACACCACGCTAAGCCCGTCTTGATGTCTCGAATAAAGAACAGGTGAATAGTTCTAAACAGCAGTGCTGCTACACCTAGAACCAGCCAAGCAATCGCCATGTTGTTTAGGAAGCCATTAAAATCGGTGTAGGCTTGCATCGTGCCAAGTAGAGTCGGATCAAACACCAACACAACAGGGATTGCCGCCCAAATAGCATGGAGCACTCTTTTACGGTTTAGGTTGTATCCTACTTTTATCTCTTCTTTATGCTCATGCGTTGCCTTGTTGATATGGTCATAGTCGCGCGGCTCGAAAAAGAAGTGGCCGCTCTGACGGGAAACCATGCCAATGCCCCAGCCAATTAATGCGGCTACACCGGGGTTAATAAACAGCATGATGTACGCCGTCATAAAACTGATTGAGCTTAAAAAGTGCAATGACTGATTAATACGGCTTTGGTGATAGTAACGATGGTCGTCCCAGCGCAATTCGTTTAGCTCTGCAAGAAAGGAAGCGACAGCCCCTTGGGGTTGCGTCTGTTGCGATATTGTCATAGCGATGCACCTAGTATTGGTTTATGTTGTAATTTCTTTCGGCTTGTTGGGCCGCGTGTGGTTGCTAACTGTTTGCCTTTACTGTTGCTTTTGCGTCATTAAAGGCTGTCCCATCCGAATAATTTCACCTTCACGAATCTGCGGCATAAAGCTGTAGTGTTCGCTGAAGAGCAGCACGATGGTGGACCCATGCTCAAAATTACCGATCCGTTCACCCCGCTCAAAAGAACGCTTAAATGGAATTTCGTTTGGGCCTCGATAGGCGAGCGATAGCGGGTGTTCAAGGCCGACGAACCGCATACTGGCGACTAAAATCGCGGCGACAGGGATCATCGCGATGCGTCCTTCAAAATTGGTGGGCTTTATTTCGATCACTGCGCGTTCGTTGCGGCAGAACAAGCGGTTAATGCGTTTAAGCGTTGGAGGATTAACATTGAACGTGTCACCGGAAATGTAATGCAGCTTGTCTACCTCGCCACGAGCGGGAGAGTGCATGTGGTGGTACATGCTAGATTTCAATCGAAGCGTAATAAAGCGCCCGTTTTGGTAGGGCTCAAGATCAATCGCTCCCTGTGTTAGTTCGCCAAGCTCGTAGGGCATGCCTTTGATTTGCAGCGCTTGCAGGTTCTTAATCTTCCCGAAGCTTCCTATCTGAGCGTCGCAAGGGCTGACGAGACGATCTTCTGCAGAATCAATTGGCCTCGTACCTGGTTTGAGCTCACGGGTAAAGCAAGCATGTACGCTCTTAAAGCTTTTCTCGGTCGCTTCATGTAAACGCATGTCATCGCTGAAATACTGCCACGTACTTAAGGCGATGCGCGTGAATAAGGGGTTTTCAACCTTGCTTAGACGGCCCATTAGTCGTGTGCTCAAAGCACGTGGTATGTAGTTTGTCACTAGGAAATTTAGCGTTCCCCTGAGGGGCGCTCCCTTTACCGGACTGAATGTTTTAATGTCGTTATACATGGACTCAAATTAGCGAGGTTAAAAGACAGAAAGATGAACGATTTGCTACAAAATGATGACGGCGTAACACCATGCAGGATGCCAATGCGAATTACTCGGTAAACGGTTTAGTACAACGCCACTAAACTCGCGTGACCGAGCAGACCAAGTGCGAGTCCAAGGCCAGCACCCACCAGAACGTCACTCGGGTAGTGCAGACCAAGTACTGGGCGCGACAGTGCAATTAGGGCTGTAAAGGACCATAGAGCAGGTGCGAGCGCTGGGTAAGAAAGGGAGATAATCGTGGTAAAGCTTACCGCGTGCAAGGTGTGGCCAGAGGGGAAGCTATAACGGTCCAGCGTCGCGCAGACCTGAAAAATCTGAAGGTGAGAGATAAATGGCCGCTCTCGTATCCATGTCTTTTTAAGTGATTTGTAGAGCACCACGCCGATTAAGCCAGTGAGCGTATAAACAAGTAGCAAAGGTAGGGCTTTTACTCCATCGATCAGCAGTAACGAAAAGCCTGCCGCATACCAAAAAGCACCGTTGCCAAGCCGGCTTATGACCGTAAAGAACAAGCCAATGAAAGGATTCTTACAGAGAGCGTTAAGCGTTCGACATAAACTAATATCAGCGGCTTGGGCTTTCTGACTTAAACTTGATGTTGGTTCTATTTGCATCATAAATTCCTGTCGTTTGCGCGTTAACATGGAGCAGGGTAGTGCAGAACTGCTGGACGATTTCATCCCAGCTTAATTTCATCGAGATGGCGTGCGAGGCCTTTGCGATATTCATTCGGAGCTGCGTTTCTTCGTAGGCATGGATGGCATTCTCGATAAACTGACCATCATCACCTAAATCAGCTAGGAAGCCGGACTGTCGGTCTTTTAAGTGCTCCCTTGCTGCTGCGTCATCAAATGCACAAACGCAGCAGCCGCTAGCCATCGCCTCGGTAACAACATTTCCGAAGGTGTCCGTCTTGCTTGGGAACAGAAATATATCGCCAGACGCATAATGCTCTGCTAACTCTTCTCCGCGTTTCAGTCCTGCAAAGATAAGATTCGGAAACCTTGCCGACAGAACGGGCTTCAGAGGGCCGTCACCGACCAACACAAATTTTGCATCGGGAAAGCGCTCGCATACCGCCTGATAGGTGGTAGCGAGCAGATCGAGATTTTTTTCGGCTGCAATGCGACCAACATAAATAAAAACCGGCTCATCCGCTTGAACACCCCAGTTTGCACGCAAGGTTTCATTTCGCTTGTTAGGTGAGAACCGTTCGTGATCGATGCCTCGCGATACGACTTGGATATTTGTGAGCCCCTTATTGTTTAGCATTGCTTGTTGCTGTCTTGTCGGGACCAAGGTTCCAGCACTGTTGTTATGAAACCAACGCAGGTATTTGGTGATGATGGGCTCTAAGAAACCGAAGCTGTAAAATCTGGAATAACTCTGAAAGTTCGTATGAAAACCGGTCACGGCCTTTACGCCAATGGCGTTGGCAGCTCTCAGCGCCGCTAAGCCAAGCGGCCCTTCTGTCGCGATATATACTGCGTCAGGACGTAGCTGTTCGATGTGCGTTTTCAGCTTTCTACTACTAGCCAACCCAAACTTTAGCTCCGAGTACCCGGGAATAGGCAGTCCGAAAACAAGCAGTTCCGCTTCGCGTTCGAAGACCCTCCCGCTAATCGGAAGATCTTTTTTAGACTGCTTCGGGCGTATTACCGTTACCTCAATACCTTTACGAATCATTCCGTCAACCCAGTGACCGAGGGTGGTAGCTACACCGTTCACTTCCGGGCGGTAGGTTTCTGTCACGATCAACACGCGTTGTAAGCTCATAGTGCACTCTCATTAAGGGCTATGCGCATACGTTGATCAGAAAATGTGACAGTTCGACTTCAGTGTTGTGACAATACCGTGAACAAGGGAGGGAAGGATGCGCGCACTTACATGGAGGTGAAGCGCTGTTTGTTCGTCAATGCATGTTTGGATTCCAGCGAGTTTGCTCTGTCTAAAGTGTGCTTGCGCGCCTTAATCTCAAATATGGAACAATAAATATATTAATTGGTCTATTTTTATTAAAACTGAAATTATACTATGCGCGTATGATTGACCATACCCCGATAAATTGACCTTTGCCTTGAGAAGAGATTGATATGTCTAGCGCACGCGCTTTATTTTACTCCCCAGTTTTCGTTGTGTTGGCCTTTTCGTCGGTATTGGTGCTTGCTCTCGGTGTAAGCCGTTTAGGGTATTCTTCCGACTCTCCAGAGGGTTACTCAGAATTAACCCTCGTTATGACCTTGGGCGCACAAGAGGCTGCCATCGATACACCGATGCAGCGTTATGTTGCGCGCGTAGAGGCGGCGCAACGCGTTGAACTGGGCTTTGATATCTCTAGTGTCATTATCGAGATTTATAAGCGCGAAGGGGAGCGATTTCAAAAAGGGGAGCTGCTAGCACAGCTCGACGCACGTCGCTTGCAGGCAAGATTGGTTGAACTGAGAGCCGCTAGAGATCGCGCAACAGCATTGCTCAAACTCGCAGATGTATCGCTCGAGCGTGTGAAAGGTTTACGCGGAAGTAACAGTGTTTCAGCGCAAGCTCTGGACGAGGCCTCGCGCCAGAAAGAAGCATCGCAAGCAGACTTAAGGCTAGCCGAAGCGCAGTTGGCAACGATTGAGCTCGAGCTCGAGAAATCGAATCTCTTCGCTCCCTTCGATGGTGTTGTGATCGACAGAACAAGCGATGTTGGGCGAACGGTATCTTTGGGAATGCCCGTTTTGTTGGTTGAGCAAAGCGCAGAACCTGAAGTAAGAGCAAGCGTTCCGCTTGATGTAGCAAAATCGCTAAAGATTGATCAAACTCTCCGTTTGACGCATGAAGACCGCGTGCTTGAAGGCGTGGTCACGCGCATTAAATTAAGCCTTTCTTCTTCGCGTTCTTCTGATGTGTACATGAGTGTCATGACAGCAGATGAGGCGCTTGTACCCGGAGAAATCGTCAATATTGAAATCCCGGCATCTGTGCGCGCTGATGGCGTATGGCTGCCTCTTACGGCGCTCACTGAATACGGCAGAGGGCTCTGGTCGGTCTATCTAGCGGAACCAGATCCAAATGAGGCGATCAAGAATAATCGCTCCCAGATACGCCGCACCGTTGTGTCCATCAGTCGTGTTCGGGGCGATTACGCGCTCGTTACGGGTGGCGTCGACGTGGAGAACAGAGGGCGGGTTGTTGCTCAAGCAACGCACCGCATTGTTGAAGGGCAATATGTAAGAACGCAACCTACCTCTTCTGTTGCGAGCAAGTAGGCATGGAACAAAAAACGACCAAATCAGAGTCTGTATATTCGCTGCGCTCGGCATACTATCGAAACCCACACCTGTTAATGATGACTCTCATCGTTATTTGTGCAGCCGGCCTATCATCTTGGTTTTCCTTACCGAAGGTTGAGGATCCCAGAATTACCCAACGGTTTATTTCGATTATCACAGAGTTTCCGGGTGCCTCTGCTCGGCTGGTCGAATCGACCGTGACGGAGGTCTTAGAGTCTGAGCTTGCAAGCATTTCAGAAATAAAAACGATCAATTCTACATCCCGAACCAACGTCTCTGTGCTCTCAATTGAACTCGACGGGCGGGTGACGTCTGACAATAATCGAGAAGTTATTTCTCGTATACGCGACCGCGTCAAAGACGCAACGAGAAAACTGCCGAGCCAGGCCTTATCTCCGAGAATTAAAGAAGAAGATAACGTCGCATACGCTTACACACTCATTACCGCAGTAAAATGGGCATCGGCGGGAGATCAGCAGCTAAGTATGATGAACCGCGTCGCTGAAATTCTAAAAGATCGCATCGAAGCCGTTCCTGGTACAGAGTTTGTGAGCGTTCACGGCGCGCCTGCTGAAGAAGTACACGTGGTTGTGTCTCCTACCGAATTGGCGGAACTGGGATTAACTGTTCGCCAATTGGCAAACTCAATTCAGGGCTCAGATAGTAAGCAAGTCGCAGGGCGACTAGTCCAAAATGACACCCTGTCTTCCATCGAAGTGCGTGGCGAGTTTGATTCGGTGTCGCGCATTGAAACGCTTCCTGTTCAAAGCGGCAAAAGCGACTTGTTACTTCGAGACATTGCAGAGATCTCCAAGAGCAGGGTGGAGCCGGAGCAAAACATAACGCTATATAATGGCGAACGCGTGCTTCTCGTTGCTGCGCGAATCGAAGTGTCGAGCCAAATTAGACCCTGGACCACCTCTGTTCAGGAGGTAATTCGACAAACTGAAAATGAGTTGGGCGGTGTGATCGAACTCGTGGAGGTGTTTGAGCAGGCTGCATACACGGAAGATCGTTTGAATTCCCTCGGCGGGAACTTGCTTGCTGGTATCGTTGCTGTCCTAGTAGTCGTGTGGGTCTTCATGGGTTGGCGCTCAGGGATTATCGTCGCCACATCTCTGCCGCTTGCAGCCGCCTGCGTGTTATTTTCGCTCAGAGCGCTCGACATGCAAATTCAACAAATGTCGATGTTTGGAATGATCATCGCGATAGGCTTGCTGATTGATAATGCCATTGTAATGACCGACGAAGTGCGCGAGCGCATGCGTCAAGGCTTATCGGCTTCAGCGTCCGTCGAAGGCGCACTAAAGCACTTGTTTATGCCGCTGCTGGCGTCAACCGTGACCACAATCCTCGCCTTTATGCCTATTCTGTTACTCGTAGGAAACTCCGGAGACTTTA
>NZ_LWFU01001017.1:0-714 GCF_001635135.1 Oleiphilus sp. HI0080 | reverse complement strand
CCTCCAACGACACCATCTAAACCACAAGCCTTGGTAATTTTTATTTCATCACCAGGTTTAAAAAGCTTACTACCGCCCATTGCATTCGAAACAGGCTCACCACCGCCAAAACTTAACTGAGATCCACTCGCTTCCGATACGGACCATGCTGCCCACCTGTCGTCCTTGTTAAAAACCTTCCGAAGGCTTGAAGGAAAAATTGAAGAAAAATTTGCCCCATCGATAATTAACGATGTACTACCTGTGCCTGGCAAGGAAGATGAAGCATTGTAGGTATCGAAACCACAGGAGTTGCATAGTCCATTTCGTCCAGAAAAATCGAGTCTTAAGGAATAACCTCCATTTAGCGAGATAGAACTAGATACTTCATAAACATCACCTTTCCCTGCCATCATGCCAAATACATTTGAGGGGCTGTACGCAGCCTCCCAAGTCCACTTGCCTTCACTATTAATCACGCCATCGTCAAAATTTGACTTAAAAAAGGTCTCTGCAGACAAACTACTTACAACGGCAAGTGACACGAATATGCAGCCAAAATACTGTTTCAAATTTATATGTCTCATTAATAAACCCTCCTCACGAAACCATAACTTACGAAAGCAGTTTAGCAGTTCAGCCAAAATCTACCTCTGCCCAATATCTCGCAAATACAATTTAGTTAACTTATGTCACAAAACACTACCTTGCGGTTTTACTAAAAAGGATCATTAA
>NZ_LWFU01001016.1:0-891 GCF_001635135.1 Oleiphilus sp. HI0080 | reverse complement strand
CTGATTGGTATATACAGAGTCGTGACCGCGAACATAGACTTGCGCTTGCGGCTGTCCGTTGGCATCGGCCTGATTGATTGAATAGTCGTCAAAGAAGTGCGTGGCGTCTGTACCTACTTTCGCGCCTATAGCGTCACGGGAGTTCAAGTCCAAAGCATTGCTTGCGAGTTGGCGCTGATAATAATCAATTCGATCAGCCCAAAATGTCTCGGTATAGTGCTCGGTGCCATAAGCATCATCATTAGCACCATTAGCAAAAATACCCGAGCTATACGCTTCAATCGGGTAGACGATAAAAGGCGCGCCTTCCAAGAGCGCATAACGCAGCGCTCGGCCTATCGAGTTTGTATCATTGAGCGCTGTATTCAGAGGATTCTCAAAGCTATCAAGAGTCGCCAACTGAAAGCGCGGAAGCCCCCCTTGCGTTAGCGTTTGATAGAACTCTGCTGCCTGATTAGCCGTCTGATAAGAGGCGAACTCACCACCAAGCACCGTTGAAAGGTGCCTCATCAAGGTATTGAGAGAAATAGCCGCTTCATCGGGGTTAGTCATATCCGGTTCGCCAGACGGGCTTATACTCACCTCCACTTCTCGATCGAACGCACGCCAGAGAATATGGTCAAACTCTGCTGAAGATAGAGTACTTTCAAAACTCTCAAACACCCGACGCACAGATAAGGCATCTAAAAGCAAAGACATGGAGTGACTATCCGCGATGCCCTTCGGAGGCTCAATGAAAACAGGTTCATCCCTACCTAGATGAGTAAAGGTGAGACGATTAGCGGTAAGCTCAGCACCGGGTTCGGCGTAAACGTTGGTGAACTTACCATCAAGTTGGTCACGCGCGACTATCGATTCAGGTTTGAGAAAGAACTCTTTTAAGTAGTTATA
>NZ_LWFU01001015.1:0-1229 GCF_001635135.1 Oleiphilus sp. HI0080 | reverse complement strand
CTACCATTGGTAGTCGTATTGAAGCTAAACTGCTTACGTCCAAGTAGCTTTGACAAGTAAATATTCATTACGGAAAACTTACTAGCACCAGGAGAAAGCCAGCCAAACAATTCTCGCTCTTGCGGTTCAGGGATAACGCTTATCTGAGAAGCGTAACGCCCAAGAAAATCAACAGAACCTCGTGCAGTGCGGCCACCAAACACCGAGCCGCTGATCGCTCGACACGCGTCGTTATCGCCTTCGCCCTTAACAAGCTCACTCACACAAGCACCAAGCTGTGTACGAATCAGGCGTGCCTTAGACACTCCCTCACCTGCAATTGAGACAACTCTCTCTGAAGGCAAAGTTCCCGTCTTGAATAGTTCTGCAAACGCAATGACGTCTTGGTAAGAAATACTCCAAACCGTTTTAGCACTACTGACTGGATCCAAGTAATGAATATGCGTACCAGCGTTTCCAGCTGGATGAACGCCCGAAAACTTCTCGATCGATACCTGAGCACTTGAAGGGACATCTGGCTCTTTTCCCGGCTCGCAGCAAACAAATACGCGACCATCAGTAAGCTTAGTCAGCAACGTAACCCCTTGAGCAAAAGCTTCCGCCTTTTCAGCAATCACAACAGAGGGATCCGCAGCAAGAGGATTGGTATCCATCGCTGTAACAAAAATCGAGTTCGGAACGCTGTTGATCTCAGGTACTTTGCTAAAAGGTCGCGTACGCAGAGCTGTCCAAAGACCAGATTTAACCAAATTCTCGGCAACTTGCTCGCGTGTAAGCGAATCAAATGATGCTGAATCGTGCTTTTCAAACTCAACAGCTTCATCGCCTTCAATTTCTACGACGATAGACTGAAAAACACGTCGTTCACCACGATTAATTTCAACGACTGTTCCACTCGCTGGCGAAGTATAGATGACCCCAGGGGTTTTCTTATCTTCGAACAGTAGCTGACCACGCTTAACCTTGTCTCCGATCGCAACGGCCATAGTTGGCTTCATTCCGACATAATCGAAACCAACAATACCCACTCGACTGACAGTTTTTGTGTCCGCTATCTTTTGTTCTGGTGCACCAGTAATTGGAAGATCGAGGCCTTTATTAATTTTGACCATTAATCCCGCCTAAGCTTAAACAAAATGAATTTTCCACCTTACCTCTGCCTTGGATACCATTGGATCCAAGAACCCTTTGCACGAAATCAGCCGCGCCGACTTATAAGTAACGAGAAG
>NZ_LWFU01001014.1:0-828 GCF_001635135.1 Oleiphilus sp. HI0080 | reverse complement strand
AAACACCGCGTATTTTTCGGTGGCTCAAGACTTCTTTGGTGATCTGACCACCTTGTCGCTCGCTTACGCTCGTGGTTGGGACTCTGTCGGGAAACGGGGGCAGGCAGAAAGCGACTGGGAAGACAAAGATCTTCAGAATTATAAGCTTGGCTTGACGCAAGTTATTACAAAAAACGCGCTGTTTAGCATCGATGTCGATGTGATTACCGACGAAGGAAAGCTTGAAAATCCCTATCGTCAAAATCGTTATGTCGACCCGAATGACAGCACGGCCTACCTATATCAACCTGAGGTTTATCCAGATACACGAACAAGCACAGCGCTTGGGTTTCGTGGAATGTATTTCTTACCTTATCGTGCTTCGGTCAAATTAGAATACCGTTATTTTTCCGATAGCTGGGACATTCAAGCAAACACCTATGGTGTTTCCTACAGTCATGCTTTCGACGAATCATGGATCTTCGAAACACGCCTGCGTTATTACGAACAGGATCAAGCTCGGTTTTATAGCGATCTCTTTCCATTCGCGAACTCTCAAACCCATGTTGCCAGAGATAAGGAGCTAAGCACCTATTCTGGTATTACGTACGGATTTGGTGTGAGCTATGAGGTCAAACAGGGTGTAATTCCGTTCGTTAAGCGCCTCCAGCTAAGCCTTTTGGCCGACATTCTTGATTACGACTACGAGAACTTTAGAGACGTAACCGCGTCGGGAAGTTACTTGCCGGGCGAAGAGCCGCTATATGAGCTCGACGCTTGGGTCACACGCACATCATTAATTGTCGAATTTTAACAGGACTAACAAGCATGAACGCCAACACTAACATC
>NZ_LWFU01001013.1:0-1253 GCF_001635135.1 Oleiphilus sp. HI0080 | reverse complement strand
TTGTGGTCCTATTCGAACTTCGGCAACATCCTTTAATAGGATGGGGATATTGGATTGCCTCAAGCCTAAGGGTATGTTCTCAATGTCACTGACGTTTTTTAGATAGCCGCTCACTCTAACCATATATTCCGCTTCAGCCATCTCGACGACGGAAGCACCGGTTTCTTGGTTTGCGCGCTTTACCGCATTCGAAATATGGCTTAACGGAATGTTGTATGCGCGCAATTTATTCGGGTCTACTTCTATCTGATACTGCCGCACCATGCCGCCAACGGTAGCTACCTCCGATACACCCTCGACCGTTTGCAGCTCATATTTGAGAAACCAATCCTGAATACTTCGAAGTTCCGAAAGATCGTGAGCGCCTGTTCTATCCACCAGTGCGTACAAGTAAACCCAGCCTACGCCAGTTGCATCTGGGCCTAACTGCGGCTTCGCGGTATCCGGAAGATTCCCCGCTGCTTGGTTTAAATATTCAAGAACTCTTGATCGAGCCCAATAGATATCCGTCTCATCTTCGAAGATAACGTACACATAGGAGTCGCCAAAAAATGAATATCCGCGCACCGATATCGCTCCGGGAACAGAGAGCATCGCAGTCGTTAGCGGATATGTCACCTGGTCCTCTACTACTTGTGGAGCTTGTCCCGGATAACTCGTTTTGATGATCACCTGCACATCGGAGAGGTCTGGAATGGCATCGACTGCGGAATTTTTAACAGCATACGCCCCCAGTCCGAGCAAGACTGCGGTAGCAATAAGAACAAACAAGCGGTTCGTTATCGACCATCTTATAATGGCAGCGATCATGTAAGAACTCCGTTAACGGTTATGCAGCCCGTGCAAGGCTATTAGGCAAGGCTCGTCGGCAATGGACCGTCCGAGCCTTGTACTTATTTTGTCTTGATATCTTTGATGATGTAGTTGTTGTTATCGTCAACCATCAATGTAAATTCAACTTCGTCGCCTAAGTTGAGTTCGCTTAAATCGATACCTTCTTGAACCTGAAAGTTCATGCGCATTTTAGGCCAGTTCATCTCAGGCATCGGTTCATGGTTAATATTTACCATGCCTCTCTCAGCCATAATTTTGTTGAGTCGCCCCATGCCCATTACTTCGCGCATGTTGCTCATACGTTCTCCATGTTTGCCTTCACCGTGCATACCTTCGTTCTGCATGCCCTCGTGATGCATGCCCTCGTGATGCATGCCCTCGTGATGCATGCCGTGATCTGTAGCGACGGCGTTTGCACT
>NZ_LWFU01001012.1:0-1271 GCF_001635135.1 Oleiphilus sp. HI0080 | reverse complement strand
AGCTGCAGAGCTAGCTGAATAGAAGGACTAGGGAATTATTTATGATTAGTGACGTAATACAAGAGGCATTGCAGTCAAAAAACCTTGGTCCTGATGATTTTTCTGAGTTAGTCATTAGACTTTTAGATCACAGTGTTATCACTCGAGATCACAGCCAGGTTGAAACGCGCCTTTATGATCGTTTTGTGCAATGTGAAGAACTAGTTGAAGATTATCTCGCTCCGTTAAAGGTTCGAATCCAGCACGATCGAAAGTTCTGTTTTGTAAGAGTGTTTCCTCCTGGAGCGATCATTCCCGGGATTCCAGATCCGGATAATGATGCCTTCAACAGTGGCTTTAGAGTTAAACCTTCTCAGCAGGATATTGCCGTCATATTGGTTTTGCGTGTGGAATACGAGAAGTCGATACGAGAGGGCCAAATCGATGAAAAAGGATGTGTTTTGATTTCAATGGAGAGCATGGCGATCTCGCATAAGAATTTATTAAAACGCGCTTTGCCCGAAAGCCAAGGCGAGCGGTTATTAATTTTGAAAAGACTGCGTCAGCTTCGTCTTATTGATTTTAATTTGGACGAAGATATCGGCAACAGCGATAGCTGGATTAGCGTTCAGCCATCAATCACATCTTTTGTCAGTGACGATGTTTTTAGTGCATTGTATCCAATTGAACAAGACGCTTTAAATCGGGAGCCACAAGATGTTTTGTAAACGCATTATCTATGTGAATTGGGGCAATATTCCGAATGAGGAGTTTGAACTCGGTCCGATTAACTTGTTTTCTGGTGGAAATGGCTCGGGGAAAACTACAGCAGCAGATGGTTTGCAGTCACTCATGACCGCTGCGCACGATAGTCTTTATCATTTTAACCCAGGGCAGGAAGAGACTACACAAAGAGGCCGAGGAGGTAAGCTAGTACGAACGCTCGCTTCCTATGTGATGGGCTGTGATGACGGTAAGTACGCTAGACTCAGAATGACTGATGGTTACATCGCGGGAGTTTTTCATCCCACTCGCGGTGAGTCAGCAGAGCCGTTTACAGCAGTCATGTGTGTAAGAGCGCGCCTGGATGAAAGTGTGAATCCTAAGCAGGCGCGCCAGGAAGAGATCAAGTTTCTAATTCTTCCCGACCAGCAACTGCACATTTCCGACTTTATCCGTAATGAGGCAGGTGGCAAATCTATCATTACGATGGATGAAATTGCTCAGCACCTTTTAATTCAATATGGCAAGAGATCTGTTGAAGAATACGACAAGAAAGGCCCGTATCTTCG
>NZ_LWFU01001011.1:0-956 GCF_001635135.1 Oleiphilus sp. HI0080 | reverse complement strand
TCACTACAACTATTGGATCGTAATTTTTTTGATGATGTCAGGGTTTTACATCGTCATCTCGGCCAACAATCTCGTTAAAAAAGTTGTTGGTTTAAACGTGTTCCAGACTTCTGTCTTTATGCTTTACATTTCAATGGGAAAAGTCTCTGGAGGCTCAGCCCCTATTGTTGCCGAGGGGATCGAGGTCTATTCGAACCCCTTGCCGCATGTACTGATACTCACTGCCATCGTGGTGGGCGTAGCTACTACTTCAGTAGGCCTTTCTTTGATTGTCCGCATCAAGCGCGCTTATGGAACAGTCGAGGAGAATGAATTTCAAGACAAGGATGACGTCATCTAATGGTCGCAGAACACCTTCCTATACTTCCCGTCCTTATTCCCCTTTTAGCGGCGCCAATTGCGATACTTGTAGGACGTTCATCGCTCGCTTGGCTGCTCTCTACTAGTGCGAGTATCGCCGCATTTTTTGTCGCGATTGGCCTATTGGAGTTGACGCTGGCGAATGGAGCGATTCGTTATGCATTGGGTGGCTGGAGCCCACCTTGGGGCATAGAGATGCGTATCGATGTCGCCAGTGCATTTGTGTTACTCGCCGTATCCGGTATTTCTAGCTTGGTGCTCATCTATGCACGCGCTAGCATTGAAAAGGAAATCAAAGAAGGGCAACACACGCTTTATTACACGGCGCACTTGCTATGTCTTGCAGGCCTTTCCGGGATACTGATCACCGGTGACGCGTTTAACCTTTTCGTATTCCTTGAAATTTCTTCTCTCGCGACCTACACCCTCGTGAGCTTAGCCTCTGATAGGCGATGCCTGACTGCCGCATTTCGGTACTTGGTGATGGGTACAATTGGCGCGACCTTCATACTGATCGGCGTAGGCATGCTGTATATGAAGACGGGAACACTTAACATGCTGGATCTTGGAGATCGTCTTCAAGCAATCGAGACCAG
>NZ_LWFU01001010.1:0-1052 GCF_001635135.1 Oleiphilus sp. HI0080 | reverse complement strand
TCAACAAGCAGAAGATTTCTCATACCGTGCATGCCTACGAGCATGATCCAAACCATGGTGCCTACGGTTTGGAAGCGGCAGAAAAGCTCGGTTTTAATCCAGAGAAAGTGTTTAAAACACTCATCATCGAGCTAGACGCTAGCAAGTTGGCATGCGTCATCATCCCTGTTGCAGAAAGCCTCAATCTTAAAAGTGCCGCAAAAGCACTGGGCGCGAAGAAGGCAAGCATGGCCAAAGTCGAAGACGCTGAGCGCTCGACGGGCTATATCAAGGGTGGTGTTAGCCCGTTCGGACAGAAAAAACGATTACCGACGATTGTCGATGCCTCCGCAGAGCACCTAGAAACCTTGCTAGTGAGCGGCGGCCGAAGAGGCCTGGATATTGAAGTCCGCACTGAAGACTTATTGAAAATTCTCAGAGCGAAACTCATCAAGGTGCGCGCTTAGCACATTTCGATTTTTAGGGCTCGAAACGATATAAGTTGCCCAAATCGGTCAGAAAGTACATCCACTGATCGGGCCCAAGTACCGTATCGCGAACCCGTTCGTCAAGACTTTCGAACAGTCGCTGTTCTGCCGTCACTCTCGTCATTGATGCATCTAGCACAAGCACATTTACGTGACGCAACTTCAGCGCACCAGCATAAAGCTTGTTCCCAAACATACTCAAGCTGCTTGGCGCGATGGAAGGCACATAGTACTTGACCGGTTGCTCCATGCCTTCACGATGCGTACCTTCTCCAACGTCTATGGGGCCCCAATACTCTTTACCATACGAGATAACGGGCCAACCATAATTCGCGCCACGCTGAATGATATTGACCTCATCACCACCTCTCGGCCCATGCTCTATTGACCAAAGAACATCGGTTTCCAGGTCATAATGCATGCCTTGCGGGTTTCGGTTGCCATATGCCCAGATCTCGGGCTGCGCGCCTTTTACAGCGTAAAACGGGTTATCTTCAGGAATACGCCCGTCATCATGCAATCGAAGTATTTTACCCGCATGACTCGAAAGCTCCTGAGCCCATTCGCGCTCGCCTCGATCACCAG
>NZ_LWFU01001009.1:0-2052 GCF_001635135.1 Oleiphilus sp. HI0080 | reverse complement strand
TAGCCCGGTTAGAACGGCAATCTTGAAGCAACTATTTCTTGCCAAAGGAAAGGCCGTTTCAGTATTTGATCTTCAGGATGAGCTAAAGATCGTAGTTGAATCGAACACGATCGTTCAGCATATAAAAATCATAAGATCTGAATTTCAGCGTGTTGATCCTTCTTTCAACTGCATTCGCACGGTTCGCGGCAAAGGCTATCGCTGGGTCGCTCCGGTTGGTTGAATGCACTATTCCTCCCTGTAAAGAAACAATTCACTTAGTGATTGCCGAACTCGTTTAGCTCAAGGCAAGAAATTGCGTGATTTTTCTCGTGAGTGTCTGTGATTGAACGGTTCCACGCAATTACATGCATTAGATTTGATATGAGGCCATCATTGTTTAAAGCCCTGAAATTGTTGGAGGGGCGTGCCCAAATAAACGTGTTGATGTGTCGATTAGCCTCTTAATCGCAATAGCGCGCGGCTAGTAAGAGCGGCTTGCCGGTTAGGTGCGCTTTCATCATAAATCATCATAAAACATTTGTTTACAATCCAGTTACATGGGGTAACAATTGTTAGGTGTAAAAGTTTCGTATCAGTTGCGAA
Organism: Oleiphilus sp. HI0080; assembly: GCF_001635135.1. Classification (NCBI taxonomy): domain Bacteria; kingdom Pseudomonadati; phylum Pseudomonadota; class Gammaproteobacteria; order Oceanospirillales; family Oleiphilaceae; genus Oleiphilus; species Oleiphilus sp. HI0080. The sequence continues at coordinate 1,467 of NZ_LWFU01001009.1, read as the reverse complement.
CTTCAAAAAGATAATAAATACAAAATAAAGGGATTAATATTATGGCCGGACCAATAGCAAATAACGACGTATACCAAGCAACTGCGGGGGAGCAGAGTCAGTTAGGCTACGTGCTTAAGATGTTTGGTATGTCATTCGATATAACTGGATTACTTAAAAATGATTCTGACGCTGATGGCGATACGCTGGAAATATTGTCCGCTGGTGGTCAGTCATTAGTCGACGGCGAGGTAACCGTTTCCGGGTCAGCCGGAGGTGCTTTTCGTATTCTTGCTGATGGATCATTCCACTTCGATTCAACTACAGGCTTTGAAGATCTTGCAGCAGGTGAAACACGCGATACGACCATCACTTACACCATTTCTGATGGTTCAAACACTTCTACTGCTTCGGTGACTGTCACCGTCACAGGTATCGACGGCGATTCTATTTTTGCTAGTGACGACATTTACAGTACAGATGAAAATACCTCGATCTTTGGCATAAACGTTACTGCAAATGACGAGCTGTTTGACGATGCGGCAAGCGTAGTTGCCGTGAATGGAGATGTTTTAAATGTTGGTCAGCCGGTGCCTGGCATCAATGGCGGTTTGTTTACCCTTCAAAGTGATGGGTCTTTGGCGTTCGATCCAAATAGCGATTTTGAATATCTTAACGATGGTGAAAGTGCAACGACATCAATTGTATATACCTATCAAGCGGCGAATGGTGACTCGTCCTCCGCAACGATAGAAGTCCTTGTTACTGGAGTTAATGATGCGCCTGAAACAGATGGGGACTCTGCTATCAACCCTAGCTATATCGGAGAGACCTATTCTATTAGCGCGGATAGAGTTGAGAATATGGGCTACACACAAATTGTAGACCCTGAAGGAATCGAAACCCCTATCGGGTTCGGCTTGCTTGCAAATGATTTTGATGCTGAAGGGCGTACCGAAACTGAGTTGGAGATAGTTGCTGTTAATGGGCAAGCTCTTGTTAACGGTGAGATTTCAGTCATAGGCGACAATGGAGGTGTGTTCACGATCAAGAGTGATGGCACTCTTGATGTCGATGCGTCTGCTGGGTTTGAGCTTCTCAGAGGCGGAGAGGTTGTTGACTCTTCGGTTACCTATACAGTATCTGATGGCACTACAACTGGTGATGCAGTCGTAACAGTCCAAGTGACAGGGCGGAATGGAGACGCGATCTCTGGTCAAAACGATTTCTACAACGGTGTATCTCAGAACGACACGCTTTCGGTTGGTAGTGGCGACATATTTCTCAATGACTGGAGTTTTGATAACACATTTAACGTTCACGCGGGTTATGTTGGGCAATCTATTTCTGGCTCTCGAGGTGGTGAGTTTACGATTGAACAAGATGGTAGTTTTACTTTCGACACAGACGGTGATTTTGCCTACCTAGCAGAAGGCCAAACGACGACGACGTCCATCGCTTATAGAATAGAGAACGATCTTGGTGAAA
>NZ_LWFU01001008.1:0-1069 GCF_001635135.1 Oleiphilus sp. HI0080 | reverse complement strand
TCAATTGCTGCAAAACATATTGCCGCTCGACGGGAAGATCCCAAGCACCACGCAGCTTCAAGTAAGCTAGTTCGGGATGCCCCCCCATCGATTCAATCGTCGCAACCTGACGCGCACACTCTTCTTCAACAGCGCCAAACCATGGGGAGGAAGTAAGCTGATCACGGAGCTTAAGATAAATGTCTTCCAGGTAATGCACGTCAGCCGCAGCGTAATGCAGCTGTTTTTTCGTCAACGGTCTCGCCAGCCAATCAGATCTCGTTTCGCCTTTATCTAAGGCAACACCAAGCATCAAATCGACTAAACGTTGGTAGCCGACAGAGATACCCTTCCCTAGAAAGGCTGTCGCGATCTGACTATCGAAGACATTACGTATCGAGCAATCACAGATATGACCTAAAAGATCGATATCCTCACTCATGGAATGCAACACAATAACGATATCAGGACTAGAAAGTACTGACGCCAGAGGCTTCAAAGTTGATACAGCGAGAGGATCAATCAAATAGGTTTTGCCCGACGCAGCAACCTGAATCAAACCAGCTTTCGCGAAATATGTGTTACTGCGCTCAAACTCCGTATCGAAAATCAAATAGGGTTCTTTTACCCAGCGGTTTACACATTGCTCTAAACGACTATCTGTATCTATCCAGATATATGGGATCGAGTCGATATCGACCGAGGTAGTGGTTGTCATTTTTATACAGGTTTCCGACCAGAAAAAGCATGCCCTAAAGTGCCACCATCGACAAAGCCTAGCTCCCCACCTAAGGGAATGCCATGCGCCAGTCGCGTAATCAGTACGTCTTTCTCTCGAAAGATTTCAGAAATAAAGTGGGCTGTTGCCTCCCCCTCTACGGTAGGGTTTGTTGCCAAAATAAGCTCCTTGATAGGCCGCCCGTTAACTTGATCAATAAGCAAAGGAATACCTACCTGATCAGGGCCTCGCCCATCGATAGGCGACAAACTACCACTTAGGACAAAGTACTTGCCCGGGAACTGCCGGGATAACTCTATGGCTAACAAATCACTTGGCGATTCAACAACACACAGGATCGTGTCATCACGA
>NZ_LWFU01001007.1:0-3925 GCF_001635135.1 Oleiphilus sp. HI0080 | reverse complement strand
TTATCTGCTACTTCTTGCTGCGGCGATGTTGCCTCAATCAAGGTTCCTTCAGGCTCACCGACCATAATCGATGTCAGCGCTCCCGGCTTATTCATATTGAATACACGCAAAGGCATGTTGTGGTCTCGACACAAACAAATCGCCGTTAGATCCATAACGCCAAGTTTACGGTCGAGCACTTCATCGTACGTGAGGTGATCGAACTTTTTGGCTTTCTTAACCTTCATTGGGTCGGCATCGTACACGCCGTCAACTTTTGTTGCTTTAAGTACCACATCCGCCTCGACCTCAATGCCACGGAGACATGCCGCCGAGTCAGTCGTAAAAAATGGATTACCGGTTCCGGCACTGAAAATAACGACGTCACCACCCTTCAACCAACGCATTGCCGTCCTACGATCATAATGCTCTACCACGCCACTCATTGGGATAGCAGACATAACGCGCGTCGAAATATTCGATCTCTCCAGTGCGTCGCGCATCGCAAGCGCATTCATAACCGTCGCCAACATACCCATGTGATCACCAGTAACACGATCCATCCCAGCGGCATTCAAGGCGGCACCTCGGAACAAGTTTCCGCCGCCAATCACCATTCCAACTTGGACACCAATACCAATTAGCTGGCCTACTTCAAGCGCCATACGATCAAGCACTTTAGGATCAATACCAAAATTCTCTTCACCCATGAGCGCTTCACCGCTCAGCTTTAATAGAACGCGTTTGTACTTTGGTTGCAGGTTAGCTGCCATAGATTTAATCCTGAAGAATTGTCGGACACATTATAGTCGTTTGTTTGGCGCGGCCACATATAAGAATGCCGCACCTTAACAAATAAGGCACGGCATCGGCGCGAATTGTATCAAGAAGAGCTTTTAGCCGCTACGGCAAAGCCCCTCTTTTTATTCGCAACACTGAGAGCGAAGAGTTAGCCTTTAAGCTGCGCTGCCACTTCAGCGGCAAAATCTGTTTCTTCAACCTCAATACCTTCACCTACTTCAAGGCGAACAAAAGAAACAATCTCTGCACCTGCATCTTTTGCAAGCTGCCCGACTGTAACCTCTGGATTTTTAACGAACGGCTGCTCAGTCATACTATTCTCTTTCAAGAATTTCTTGATGCGGCCACCCATCATTTTCTCAACAATCTCAGCAGGCTTACCTTCCATGTCAGGCTGCGCCTTGATGATCTCTTTCTCTTTTTCTACTTCGTCGGCAGCCATATCTTCCGGGCGAAGGACACGAGGATTAACCGCAGTCGCATGCATAGCGATGTCTTTTGCAAGATCACCTGAACCACCATTCAATACCACGATTGCTCCGATGCGATTGTTTGAGTGAACATAAACACCGACAACATCACCTTCAAGCTTCACTGCACGACGCGGGGAAATATTCTCACCGATCTTTTGAACTAACGCCTCTCGATCACCATCAAGCATACCTGCAACGTCGGTTGTACCGGCAGCAAACGCTTCCGCTGCAACCTTGTTTGCAAACGCTAGAAAATCTTCGTTCTTAGCAGCAAAGTCTGTTTCCGAATTTACTTCAACCAACATTGCTGACTTGTTGTCGTCAGCAGACTGAAGCACCACAACACCTTCTGCAGCTGTGCGGCCAGCTTTTTTAGCCGCCTTCATGCCACTCTTTTTACGAAGCTCTTCGATAGCTTTATCAACATCACCACCTGTCTCTGCAAGCGCTTTTTTGCACTCCAGCATTCCAAGACCGGTACGTTCACGTAACTCTTTTACCATTGAGGCACTAATTGCAGCCATTATATATCCTCATCAATTTGCCATCGGCATATTTTTTGGAGTCTCGAGGCGATCGCCTCGCGACAAAAATTGAATCATTCTTTTATTACAAAAGACCTGCAAGCGAACTTGCAGGTCTTTTGAGTATCGCAGTACAAACTGGCTTATTCAGCAGCTGGAGCTTCCTGAGCTTCTTCAGCTACCTCAACGTACTCGCCACCACCAGCTACAGTGCCTTCAACTACGGCATCTGCAAATGCTTTTGCATAAATCTGGATCGCGCGAATCGCGTCGTCATTACCAGGGATAACGTAGTCAACGCCATCCGGGTCACTGTTCGTGTCCACAATTCCGATAACAGGGATTCCAAGCTTGTTTGCTTCTTTGATTGCAATGCGCTCATTATCGACATCGATAACAACCAACGCATCTGGCAAGCCACCCATCTCTTTAATACCACCGATGCTACGCTCAAGCTTTTCCATCTCACGCGTTCGCATTAAGACTTCTTTCTTGGTTAGCTTCTCGAAAGTACCGTCACCTTTTTGCTTCTCTAGATCGCGTAAACGACGAATGCTCTGGCGAATCGTTTTATAGTTAGTAAGCATGCCGCCCAACCAACGATGATTCACATATGGCATACCTGAACGCTCAGCTTCCTCTTTTACGATTTTGCTAGCTGCTCGCTTTGTGCCTACGAACAAGATCTTGTTCTTGTTTTCAGCAAGCTTTTTGACCAAAGCCAAAGACTCATTGAAAGCTGGAACCGTCTGCTCAAGATTGATGATATGGATTTTGTTACGAGCGCCAAAAATGTATTTGTCCATTTTTGGGTTCCAGTAACGAGTCTGGTGCCCGAAGTGTACGCCTGCTTTAAGCAGGTCACGCATAGAAACTGCTGCCATTTTACTTTCCTAAATGTATTGGGTTGAACCTCCACGCCCCCCATTCAACAACCCCTGTCGGAGCACCCAGCTGAATGTGACGAAACGTGTGCGGATTTAAATTAAAGAGTAGCTCTCTACTCCTGCGAGTTTTTCGCGGGCGCTTTATACCATAAAACAAAAGCCAGTTAAAGAAAAAGCTCAGAACCAAAATCGCACCCCACCCCTGATTACGCGCCATAACGTTTGATTGCACTTTGTAATCCCGCTACGGCCCTGTAGAATACAGCCCTATTTTGAAGGTGCTGAACCATGTAACCAGCACTCATACACTTCGCCAACAGAGACGCTATGACAGTTACAATTAAAAACGCTGATGAAATTGAAAAAATGCGCATTGCCGGCAAACTTGCTGCTGAAGCGCTCGAAATGATTGAACCGCATGTCAAAGCGGGAGTTACAACCGAAGAGCTAAATTCAATCTGCCACGACTATATAGTCAACACGCAAAACGCCATTCCGGCACCGCTTAATTATAAAGGCTTCCCAAAATCAATCTGCACCTCAGTCAACCACGTAATATGTCATGGCATTCCAACAGAAAAGAAAAAGCTAAAGAACGGTGACATCATCAACATCGACATCACCGTCATCAAAGATGGTTATCACGGAGACACCAGCAAAATGTTCTTCGTTGGAGAGCCTAGTATTGCGGCGGAGCGTTTAGTGCGTATCACCCAAGAGTGCATGTATAAAGGTATTGCTCTGGTAAAGCCTGGGGCGCGACTTGGTGACATTGGCGCGGTGATACAAAAGCATGCAGAGAGTAATTATTACTCGGTTGTTCGAGAGTATTGTGGTCACGGTATCGGCGCAGTTTTTCACGAAGACCCTCAGGTGATGCACTACGGAAAAAAAGGCACAGGAATGGCGCTAAAAGAAGGTATGACATTTACTATCGAGCCGATGATTAATCAGGGTAAACGTCACTGCAAGCTCCTCCCTGACGAATGGACAGTGGTCACGAAAGATCACAAGCTTTCCGCTCAATGGGAGCACACGATACTTGTAACCAAGGATGGCTACGAAGTTCTTACAATGAGGGAAGAAGAGAAAGTGCATTTCGGAATTGCATGAACAAAATGACAGCAGCTCCAGACCTGAAAGCGACGTTTATCGAAACCTCAGGAATTTCACTCGACGAGCTTTATAAAGATCTTACTGAACCCGGCTACCCAGCAAAGGATGCGAAGCGCTATTTAAAACTAGCGAACGATTGCTTTGA
>NZ_LWFU01001006.1:0-807 GCF_001635135.1 Oleiphilus sp. HI0080 | reverse complement strand
TTCGTTCTAGAAACGATTCTTTAGTTTATCCAACCCCCTAGGACGCAATTTAAAGTGGACGACACCTCTCTTACTTGGCTTTTTGGCTCGTTAGCATTTCTTATCGTATTGTCGGGATTCTTCTCCAGCTCCGAAACCGGAATGCTTTCGCTCAACAAATACCGGCTAAAGCACTTGCGAAAGCAAGGACACCAAGGCGCTCGCAAAGCAAGCGAACTGCTCGCACGCACTGACCAATTGATCAGCGTCATACTAATTGGCAACAACTTCGTTAATATACTGGCATCATCGATTGCTACTGTTATCGCAATTCGCCTCTGGGGCGATGCAGGAATAGCCATTGCGACAGCGCTGCTTACTTTAGTGATTCTTATATTTGCGGAAATAACGCCAAAAACATACGCGGCCTACCACCCAGAAAGAATTGCTTTCGCCGCTTCTCACGTACTCACGCCTTTGCTCAAGTTACTTTATCCCGCGGTGTGGTCCATGAACTTGATTACTAGCAGACTATTAAAAGCGCTAGGAATTGATACAAGCAAACAAAGCGAAAGCCATATTAGTCGAGAGGAACTAAAGACACTTGTGCACGAGGCAAAAGGCATGATCCCGCGCACCCACCAAGATATGCTGATCAGCATACTAGACCTTGAGAAGGTGACTGTTAATGACATCATGGTACCAAAGAGTGAAATTATTGGGCTAAATATCGACGACAGCATGGATGACCTCATAGACCAAGTAAAAGACTCTCAACACACACGGGTCCCTGTTTATAAAGGCAATATAAACAACATCATCGGTGTC
>NZ_LWFU01001005.1:0-1246 GCF_001635135.1 Oleiphilus sp. HI0080 | reverse complement strand
GCCGCTGTCGCCATGCTTGCTGTGGCCAGATTAGGTGCAATACATTCTGTTGTTTTTGGAGGCTTTGCCGCACATGAGTTGGCCATTCGCATTAATGATGCAGAACCAAGCGTTATAGTGTCCGCCTCATGCGGTATCGAAATTGATCGCCTGATCCCCTATAAACCCCTTCTCGATCAAGCTTTGAACGACGCCAAACATGAGGTGTCGACTTGCATCATCGCTCAGCGCGCCGAATGTGCTGCCGAGCTTCAACAAGGCCGTGATTTCTCGTGGTATGAACTGGTAGAGCATGCAGCACCCGCAGATCCTGTTTCTGTATCATCGACTGATCCGCTCTATATTCTCTATACATCAGGAACCACTGGCGCACCAAAAGGCGTGGTGCGAGACAATGGTAGCCATGCCGTTGCAATGCGCTATAGCATGCAGGCCGTTTATAACATGCATCCAGGTGAGGTATTTTGGGCGGCGTCGGATGTTGGCTGGGTGGTTGGTCACTCGTATATTGTTTATGCCCCGCTAATGACCGGACTTTCAACAGTGCTCTATGAAGGAAAACCGGTTAAAACCCCCGATGCAGGCGCATTTTGGCGTGTTATCGAAGAGTACAAGGTAAAGGCGCTGTTTTCTGCACCAACAGCGTTTCGAGCAATCAAAAAAGAAGATCCCAATGGGGCGCTGATTCGGCTCTATGATGTGGGCAGTCTTGAAGCCGTGTTTGTTGCAGGAGAGCGTCTTGATCCGCCCACACTCGAGTGGATTGAGCGAACCACAAATTTGCCGGTGGTTGATCATTGTTGGCAGACCGAAACAGGTTGGGCGATTTGCGGGAATCCTTTGGGTATTGAGCAGCTGCCTGTAAAAGCCGGTTCAGCCACAAAGCCTAGTCCAGGCTTTGATGTACGCATTCTAGATGATCAGGGAAATGAACTCCCGTCCAATCAGCAGGGTAATATCGCCATTAAGCTCCCCTTACCACCAAGTTGCTTGCCGACTATTTGGAAGAATTTTGATCGTTTTAAGACAGGATATCTTGCCGATTTTCCGGGGTACTATTGTTCTGGTGATGGCGGATATAAAGACGATGAGGGCTACGTGTTCATTATGGGGCGTACCGACGATGTGATTAACATTGCCGGGCATCGATTCTCAACCGGAGAGATGGAGGAGTTGGTTGCGAGTCATGATGCAGTAGCAGAGTGTGCGGTTATTGGTATTGCTGATGAGTTGAAAGGGCAGATAC
>NZ_LWFU01001004.1:0-803 GCF_001635135.1 Oleiphilus sp. HI0080 | reverse complement strand
GAGAGCATTATGAAAGTATTGGTAACGGGCGGTGCTGGCTACATAGGAAGTCACGTTGTTAAGCAGTTAGGAGAAGCTGGGCACGATATTGTTGTATACGACAATCTCTCTACTGGCTACGAATGGGCGGTGACTTGCGGAGAGTTAGTGGTTGGTGATGTCGGCGACTTTGACAAGCTTGATGCGCTATTTACCGAACACACTTTTGAGGCGGTGTTGCACTTCGCTGCAAATATTGTCGTCCCTGAGTCGGTTGAGAATCCGCTTAAATACTATGGCAACAACACGCGCAATACCCTAAACCTGTTAAGCGTTATTCAAAAACATCAGACGCCATACATGGTATTTTCATCGACGGCGGCAGTATATGGCATGCCGGATGAGAAGGTGTTGACAGAAGATATGCCTTTAGCACCGATTAACCCCTATGGTGCGTCGAAGATGATGAGCGAGCAGATGATCCGTGATCTGTCATTTGCAACAGGTCTTAAACATGTCATTTTGCGCTACTTTAATGTTGCCGGTGCAGATCTTCAAAGCCGAATTGGCCAAGCAACCCCCGAAGCAACGCACTTAATTAAAGTTGCCTGTGAGTGTGTTACCGGCGCCCGCACCGGGATGAAAGTATTTGGCACCGACTATGAAACTCGTGATGGCACATGTATTCGCGATTATATCCATGTCGATGATTTAGCAAAGGCGCATGTTATGGCGCTAGATTACATGGCAAAAGGTGGTGACTCGCAAATCATGAACTGTGGCTATGGTCGTGGTTTTACGGTGAAAGAAGTGATCGACGTTGT
>NZ_LWFU01001003.1:0-1075 GCF_001635135.1 Oleiphilus sp. HI0080 | reverse complement strand
GATCCCCTTCCGGAAACCTAAGGGGCTCATCGCCTACAAAAAATCTCGCTGAGCTATCCTCTAGTGCATTATCACTTGCACCTCTAACACTCTCTAGACGAATAAGCGCTGATAACTTTTCAACAGGAGGCCGCACCCCAGAGCTTAAATCGATACCCTCCCGCAAATCAGACTCAATATAAATCAAGCCTTTCAACTGGCCAAAATCTATACTTGGAATCGACGCTGTCTCGTCAGTCGTCCTCTGAGCGATCCAATTAATTGGTTTGCCATTGCTCGCATCGAGCTCATCACTCACATAGGCCGTTCGAATCGCTTGAGGGAAACGCTGGCGAAAATCAGCAACAAACTGAGCAAAAACGCCATCTAATGTTGACTGGCTGCTTAACAAATCCGTAATAGGCCATTTGACCAACGACTCTTTTTTCCTTAACAATTCTACTGCATCAAGCGGAGTGATCGTATCCTCTCGCAAAACTAGAAGTGCAGCTTTGAGCTCTGCGTTACCCTCATAAACGTAGGCGTCCTCGATCAGCGTTTGAACTTCAAAAATATCTGCAGCCGTGTCGACCCGAGACTCAAGATCAGCCAATTGATTCCGAGCAACAAGATCGGTATCGAACCAGCCTTTTTCTTCAGCTTCATCAAAAATCTGGTCAATTCTAGATGCTATCTCCGTTTTGGATAAGGAAGCGACTCTAAGAGCATTCATCTCGTTATAGAATTCACTCCAACCCGCTAGCTTCACCGAATCAGTTTCAAAACCTGAAAAAGCTCGAGCTATTGACTCAACGCGCTCAAACGAAATCTTATCAGAGTTATCATCAAGAGCCTGGTGTAGCTCGTCCAGCACGGTTGGAATACTCGCCACTCGCGATTTGATATCTGCGAGATTTGCATACACTGCAATGATCTCGGCAACTGCGTCTTTGTGAAAACTATTTGTCTCAGACGTCACAAATGACTCAAGGATTTGCACAGCAACAGTTACAGAACCAGCGGCATCTATATCGCTTTTTAAATCATGAATGCCGCCGACAAGCTGATCTTGCGCAGCAATTCGACTTAGCGCGCT
>NZ_LWFU01001002.1:0-1096 GCF_001635135.1 Oleiphilus sp. HI0080 | reverse complement strand
TTATATTTTTTCAGAGAACTTAGGTTCTTCTTGTGCTTCTGATTTTGTTTTTTCTTTCTGTGAATAAATTCCGATCGTATGTTCGGCACACGCTTAATTGCTTAATTGCTTAATTGCTTAATTAGTTGGCGAAATACATCGCTTCAAAATATTCTTTAAGGGCTCCAAAGCTTGCTTCTTCAGTAGAACCTTCCAATTCAAATAACGCTACACCTAGTACTTTTTTCATTGCTGCTACCCCTCGGCATTTCACTTGCAACAAGCAAACGCCCTCAGTTATAAATGAATCAGCTGAGCTGATTGGCGCGTAACGCACTTACTGCTTTGCGCCAATCAGTCCGTCAACTAACACGTTGCATATAGCTTGCCAACAATCAGAAAAAACAGGTTTATACCATATAATTCAGTAACTTAACGAAAGACACAAGCAAATCAGTAGACCATACTGATTCTTGGACGAGCAATACTACGCACAAATTTTGACCAAACCGCACCACCATGTAACATGCATCGATAACATTTCGAACATACTTGATCTAACTCGGTGGTGATTTAGTCACGCCTTAACACTGACTTTCAAAAGGTACGCCATTGCACATTCTTATATACGGAGCCGGTACAACAGGCTGCTACATCGCGGCGCAATGCAAAGAAGCTGGAGTGCAGACAAGCCTGGTTTGCCGGCCACGCATTCGCAAAGACTTAGAACGTTCAGGAGGGCTTCATTATAGTGACTATACGGGAAGGGCTAGCTCGGTTGCGCTACCCAGTTTGAACACGGTTTTACCAGACCTTTCTTCACAGCATTTCGATCTCTGCTTGGTCACACTCAAGTGCCATCAACTTGAAGGTGCGCTCGATGATCTCGTTCAACTTTCGAACGCTGGTTGCGAGATGCACTTTTTACAAAACGGTTTGAATGCTTTTCAGCAACTTCCGCAACTCGAGCATCAATCCAATTGCTATTCAGGCATCATTCCTTTCAATGTCGTCACGCTTTCGGAAAACGACGGTATAAAGTTTCACCAAGGCACGGAAGGTGTATTACAGCTTCAATCTACTCCTTTAACCCAGCGGCTAGATGCTGCATTTCAAA
>NZ_LWFU01001001.1:0-1057 GCF_001635135.1 Oleiphilus sp. HI0080 | reverse complement strand
ACTCAACGCGAGACTGGTGAAGACTGAGCGCACGGCCAAATAGACAAACTGCCGAGTTGAGTTGAGTTGAGACAAGCGTCGAGCAAGCGCGAATCAAAATAACCTGTATGCTATGTTTGTTCTCGCGCATGTTTCGGCAGAATCAGAGCGCGGCACGACAGCAAAAAACAACAATATAGAATGACTAGGTAGGTTCTTATGAAACACTCGCTTTGGATGACAGCAAAACTAGTAATCTTGTCCTGCATTGTTACCACCGGTTTTGTCTTCAGCAGCTACGCAACAACAAACTCCGAAAACCCGCCTCCAGCCATCAAAGAGCACGCTGAATACCTAGAACTGCAACACATGATGATTGAGACAGCCGGAGAATTTGATCGTTCGACGGGATTACACCGTTTTGTGCTGGGCTCGCGATATGTAAATGCTTTTTTTGAACAAAGAGAAAAACTCGCCTCGCTTTACCAAAACTACCAAAATGCCAAAGAGCCGGACCCAGTCTTAAAAAAGATTTTAATAGACATCGTTAACGAGCAGTCGACATCCATCAAATCGATCATTGAAAAAATCGACACGCTAAATGCGCAAGATAATGACAAGCAAGCCCAACTTGAAGCGCAAACGGATATATTAATCCATGAGCAAGTCGTTGCACGTCGCAATCGGATTCTTGATCAGTACCTTCAAGCCTTATTCGTGAACACGCAGTATCAACAAGGTCTCGATCTTGATCACACATCGGACGTCACCTACCTAGAACAAAAACTTCAAACCTATGCCCGTTATGCCGCAGATAGTGTTGAAGCGCTGCTTGATGCAAGAGAGAACTTTCTACGCGTTCTTGGATTTGCAAATGCCGACGTACAGACAGAAATCAATGACAAGCTTCAAGCACTAGAACACAAAAAAGTTGGTGCGATTGAGACCCTCGCCCAGCGCATTCAATTGATGAACAGTCTTAGTATGGACACTCAAGAACTCTCTCAGTTCTTGGTGATCGCCAGAGGAAAGCTATCAGGCGACTTACTAGACGCAGATATTATCGTTGGCTTGAGCG
>NZ_LWFU01001000.1:0-732 GCF_001635135.1 Oleiphilus sp. HI0080 | reverse complement strand
CATCAGGCTTCCAGAAGAAACTTCAGCTTATTGGTGTTGGTTATCGGGTCCAGGTTCAGGGCCAGAAGCTAAACCTAAACCTTGGTTTTTCTCACCCAGTTGAATATGAACTGCCTAAAGATGTTAAAGCAGAGTCTCCATCACAGACAGAGATTGTACTGACGAGCATCGATAAGCAGCTTTTAGGTCAAGTGGCCGCTGACATTCGTGCATTCCGTCCGCCAGAGCCTTACAAAGGTAAAGGTGTTCGTTATGCTGATGAACATGTCAGACGTAAAGAAGCCAAGAAGAAATAGGTGAGACAATGAGCGAAAAGAAAGTTTCAAGAATTCGTAGAGCGAAAAAAAGCCGCTCTAAAATGAAGTCACTCGGTGAAACTCGTTTGACTATCCATCGTACGCCTCGCCACATCTATGCTCAGGTCATTGCACCCGAGGGAGATAAGGTTCTGGCATCTGCTTCGACTGTTGAAAAGGACCTTCGAGGTGCGAAAACAGGTAACTCGGAAGCGGCTACCAAAGTAGGTCAGTTAATTGCTGAGCGTGCGAAAACTGCAGGCATTACGCGTGTTGCGTTCGATCGTTCCGGTTTTCAATACCACGGTCGTGTAAAGGCTTTAGCCGACGCTGCTCGTGAAGCTGGTTTGGAATTCTAAGGAGTCATCACGATGAGTGTAGAAGAGCAAAAAGGGCCAGAGCTTCAGGAGCGTTTGGTTCAGGTAAACCGCGTCGC
>NZ_LWFU01000999.1:0-653 GCF_001635135.1 Oleiphilus sp. HI0080 | reverse complement strand
GGGCTCGGAGCCCCTGGCATACCCATAGCGTGTTTTTGAGTAGTATTTTTTTTGCTGAAGCAGTGGCAGAAACTCTTTTACATCGGCCCATTTATTTGGATCTTTGCCGCCTTTTTCGGTAAGGATACGCGCATCTTCCAAGTGCCCAAGTCCCACGTTGTAGGATGCGAGCGCAAACCAGGTTTTATCCGGTTCGGGCACGCTATCTGGAATGCGTTTGTGAATGCGGGCGAAGTACTTTACGCCGCCTTTGATGCTTTGGAGTGGATCTAGACGGTTTTTTATACCCATTTCCTTGGCTGTAACCTGCGTTAGCATCATCAGGCCGCGCACGCCGGTTGGCGATACGGCGTTAGGCCGCCAGTGTGACTCCTGATAGCCCATAGCCGCCATTAAGCGCCAGTCTGTCTCATATTGCTCCGCATACTTCTTATAGGCGTCTTCGTATTTTGGTAGGCGTTGTTTGGAATGCCGTATAAAGGTTCGAGCGCCAACATAGTTAAATTGCGCTAAATGACCATAATACCGTTCAGTGAGGTACATCAGAGTGCCGTCGTCTTTGATCTGGCTAATGAATGCATTGGCCGCCTCGAGAAGGGACTTGTCAGTAGAATTTGGGAAAAACCACGCGACGCCCTTTGGATCTCCGAGTT
>NZ_LWFU01000998.1:0-735 GCF_001635135.1 Oleiphilus sp. HI0080 | reverse complement strand
GCGAATAAGGTATGCGCCCATTTATAAAGAGCATCTAAACTGGGAAGCTCTTCGGATGTTTTCTTCGAAACCAGCCAATAAGCTAGCTCGGCTTCAATAGGGTCCGCGTTTAGTTTTACAACGCGCCGTGTCTTAAGCCAATGATTAATGATGGGCGTTAACCCTACGCAAATCCCCAAGCCTTCTTCTGCGGCGCGCAAGGCAGCGAAGTATGAGTCGCACACAATGCGCTCTTTGGCGACAATGTTTGGGAAAATCTGCCCCCAGTCCTCCAGGTTTTCGTTTAGTGTTAGCAAAGTATTTTCTCCAAGCAGCGCTTGGTTGACGAAGGTCTGTTGATCCAAACCATTTTCAGTTAGATAACGCTCACTAGCGATCAAGCAAAAGCCGATTTTGCATACAGGTCGCGCATATAACGAACTCCACTTACCCGCGCCAAAACGTATTGCTGCGTCAAACTGATGGTCATCAAAGCTTACTAGCTCGTTTCCGGTTGTAATGCGCAGTTCGGTCTTCGGGTCGAACTGCTTAAACTTCATATAATTCGGAATCAACAGCTCTTGAGCGATAAAAATCGGCGCGCTAACTTGGAGTACATTTGGGCCAAGGGACCGAGAGAATTGTTCGTACCCCTCCCTGTGCACCTTTATAACCTGCCCTGCTACCGTGTAATAGCGATGTCCTTCTTCGGTGAGCCTTAGCTGCTTTTTGCTTCGGTCAAACAAACTGACACCA
>NZ_LWFU01000997.1:0-14670 GCF_001635135.1 Oleiphilus sp. HI0080 | reverse complement strand
GATCATGCGCGCTACCCAGAAAAAGATGATATCAAAGCCCGTCACCAAAACATCGGTAGGGTGGAATGTTTTGAGGCGTTCTGTCGCTTCTGGCCAGCCTAGGGTACCGAATGTCCAAAGAGCGGAAGAGAACCATGTGTCCAGCACATCTTCGTCTTGAGAGAGCTCTACATCTGCTGGGATTCCATTTGCAGAGCGCGCTTCTGCTTCGGTGCGGGCAACATATACATTGCCTTCTTTGTCGTACCAGGCCGGGATGCGATGCCCCCACCAAAGTTGGCGCGAGATGCACCAGTCTTGAATGTCGCGCATCCAGGAGAAGTACATGTTTTCATACTGTTTGGGTACGAACTGGATATCGCCGTCTTCAACGGCTTTAATCGCTGGTTCTGCAAGTGGCCCAGCGCGAACAAACCACTGGTCGGTTAGTAGGGGTTCGATGACAACACCTGAGCGGTCTCCATAAGGTACCATAAGCGTGTGCTCATCGATCTTCTCAAGAAGGCCTGCATCTTCGAATGCGGCAATGATCGCTTTACGTGCGGCAAATCGCTCAAGGCCTCGGAAAGCTTCTGGTATCGTCGTATCGATATCGCTTAATGATTGGCCTGAGTTATCAAACGCTTCTGCTTGATGCAGAATCTCGCCGTTTTTACTCATAATATTGATCATTGGGAGAGCGCAGCGTTTGCCGACTTCATTGTCGTTGAAGTCATGTGCTGGCGTGATTTTTACGCAGCCAGTCCCTTTCTCCATATCGGCATGCTCGTCGCTTACGATTGGTATGCGGCGGCCAACCAAGGGTAGGGCGATTTCTTTACCAATGAGCGCTTTGTATCTTGGATCTTCTGGGTTGACCGCCACGCCAGTATCGCCGAGCATTGTTTCCGGACGTGTGGTTGCAACAACTATGTAGTCTTTGCCTTCGCTCGTGGTTGCATTGTCAGCCAACGGATAGCGCAAATGCCACATGTGACCTTGCTTTTCTTTGTTTTCAACTTCTAGGTCGGAGATGGCTGTATGTAGTTTAGGGTCCCAGTTTACCAAGCGTTTTCCGCGGTAGATCAGGTCATCTTTGTATAATCGAACGAATACTTCTTGAACGGCCTTGTAGAAACCATCGTCCATGGTAAACCGCTCATGGTCCCAGTCTACCGATGCACCAAGACGTCGAAGCTGCTTTGTGATGGTGCCGCCCGAATGTTCTTTCCATTCCCAAATTTTGTCTAAGAATGCTTCGCGTCCCATGTCATGACGCGTTTTGCCATCCTCGGCAGCAATCTTACGTTCTACCACCATTTGAGTGGCGATGCCGGCATGATCGGTACCTACCTGCCATAACGTGTTGTTGCCCTTCATCCGGTGGTACCGAATAAGTGCGTCCATGATGCTGTCTTGGAATGCATGACCCATATGCAGGCTACCAGTGACGTTCGGCGGCGGAATCATAATTGAGTAGGCATCGCCATGACCGCTAGGCCTGAAATATCCTTGGTCTTCCCATTGTTCGTACCAAGATTGTTCAATTTCACTGGGTTGGTAGGTTTTTTCCATGTTAGGTCTATTCGCTACTATGTGGTGATCATTTAGAAGAAGGCGGGCATTATATATGTGCAAAGGCTAACAGTGTAGCTTGGAAGTGGCTTTATCGAAGATCGTGGTAATGCACTTCGCCGCCAGCCGTTTTTAATTTCTTGTATAGGCTTCGAGCCTTGCTAAGGTTGCTTTCCTCGCTATTAACTAAAATAAGCCGTCGAGAATGCCTTGGCTCTATTTGGAGAAGAGACGGGCTCAAGTATATGAGCGCATCTGCGTCTTCACCCTGTTTTTTTCCTGCTGCTTCATGCAGCAGAAGAGTACTAATCGCAATGGGATAGTCCTTGTTCGGAGAGGTACGTTGCTCATGCGGGAGAAAGGCCGCATCCTTAAAGGACCACATTTGCTCATCGAGGCTTCGAGCTTGAGTGTCGTCGTGGCATAAAATTAATGCAGTATTCTGATTAGACAGAATCTTTTCACTGAGCTTGCAGGCTAGTTGTGCAAGCTCAGTGAATTCGGTTCCACGAACAATGTATAGATCAGTGCGAGTGTTCATTTATTTGGCATGGTTTACCAGATAGTTGAGTAGCAGGGGGACTGGGCGTCCCGTGGCTCCCTTTGTTCCGCCTGAGGTCCAAGCGGTGCCCGCTATATCGAGGTGCGCCCATGTATATTTCTTGGTAAAGCGAGCTAGGAAGCAAGCGGCAGTGATGCTGCCTGCGGCAGGGCCGCCAATGTTTTGCATGTCTGCAAATGGACTGTCTAGCTGTTTTTGATATTCCTCAAAAATCGGCAGTTGCCACGCTTTGTCTTCTGCCTCAGTGCCCGATGTTATTAGAAGATTGGCGAACTCATCAGAATTACTCATTACGGCTGAGGTGGTGTGGCCTAGAGCAACAATGCAAGCACCTGTAAGTGTCGCAATGTCTATTACCGATTTCGGTTTAAAGCGCTCGACATATGTCAGGGCGTCACAAAGCACTAAGCGGCCTTCGGCATCGGTGTTCAGAATTTCAACAGTTTGTCCTGAGGCTGTGGTCACGATATCACCAGGCTTGGATGCATGACCTGCAGGCATGTTTTCTGCCGCTGCGACAACCGCAATAATGTTCTTCTTCGGTGCTATTTCTGCAATCGCCTTCATCGTGCCCAGAACACTTGCGGCGCCGCACATGTCGTACTTCATTTCGTCCATTTTGGCGCCTGGCTTCAGGCTAATGCCTCCAGTATCAAAGGTGATTCCTTTGCCAACCAGAACATGAGGAGCTGATTTGGCTGCACCACCTTTATACTCAAGAATAATCATTTTTCCAGGTTCTGAGCTGCCTTTGCTCACCGATAAAAATGCGCCCATATTGAGCTTTTCCATGTCTTTTTCTTCAAGTATTTTGCAACTAAGGCTTGCATATTCTTTTGCCAGTCCCTTTGCGATGTCGGCAAGATAGGTAGGGGTGCAAACATTTCCAGGCTCATTACCTAGGTCCTTGGCTAGATTCACGCCTTGGCTTTGCGCCGCGGTGTACGCAATTGTCTTCTTGACCGCGCTTTGTTGATCTTTGCTGCACACAAAGCATGCGTCACTGATAGTTGATGACTTGGATTTATCAGATTTGTAGGTATCAAATAAGTACCCACCGGTATTTAACCGCTCAATCAGTTTCGCGCAAAGAGCATTTTCAGAAACGGCCGTGCCAGATGTAATTGTTAGATCAACAGCGACTGTTTTGGGTTTCAATTCTCGAACTTTTTGCTCGGCCGTATCGAGAGACTTGTTGATGCTAGACAGGGTTAGATCTTTCTTGTCTCCGAGGCCAACTACGATAATCTGCTTGGCCTTTCCTGATAGAGGGGTAATGGTAGCTGTCGAGCCAGCGTCGCCCTTAAAACCGATATGCTTAAGGGACTTGGATAGAGTACCTTCCAAAGCGTCGTCTAGATCTTTGCTTGCTTCGCTCAATTCCGCTTTGCTGAAGCAGAAGGCGCATAATGCGTCTGCTTTAATTTCACTTAACTTGCGGATTGTAGAGTTGTATTTCATTATTCCCACCTATTTAAAAATTACGGTCTCTAGTTTAAGAGACGACAAGCGCTTTGACTAATATTTAGAGCGTACTAGTACTATCCTAGTACGAAAAGCGCAGTTACTTGGGGCTTTATTTGATTATTTTTTCCTACCTTGCCAGGCAGGTGCTTGGTTCGATGTTGGCTGTGACATTTATTTTGCTGCTCATCTTTATGAGTGGTCGTTTTATTAAGTATTTGTCGCAAGCTGCTCTCGGAAATATTTCGCCCGACATTCTTTTTCTGGTAATGGCATATCGCTTACCTGGTTTTCTAGAATTGATCTTGCCTCTAGGTCTTTTTATGGGGGTGTTGCTTGCATATGGCCGTATGTATCTCGAGAGTGAGATGACGGTTTTGCATGCCTGTGGATATAGTCAGAAAAAGTTACTCGGTACCACTTGGATAATTGCAGGTATTGTTGCACTTACGGTTGCTGCTTTAACGCTTTATGTTTCTCCGAAAGGGATGGCTAAGGTTGAGCAGTTATTTGCAGAGCAGGCCAGTAAAACTGCTTTCGATCTGTTGGTCCCTGGGCGCTTTCAAAACCTCAATATTGGTAATCGGGTCACATACGCGGGAAGTCTCAGCGAAGATAAAAAGGTTATGTACGATGTGTTTGTCGCCGAGTCTACCTCAGATAGTGAGCGTTCCAACGTTTTATACGCAGAGCGGGGTGTGCAGCGGGTTGACGAAAAAACGGGCAGCCGTTTTTTGATTTTGCAAAACGGGCGTCAGTATCAAGGCGCACCTGGTCAGGCAACATATAGAGAATTAAGTTTCGAGTCTTATGGCGTTTTGATTGCCGAGCCTGACACAGAGATCAGAAAAGTGAAGGAGGAAGCGATACCAACCCGGACGCTACTCTCAATGAATGATGATGCGTCAAAATCGATTCTGTACTGGCGACTGTCTTTGATTGCGCTCGTACCCATTGTGGCTATGATTGCGGTTTCGGTGTGTAAGGTGAATCCGCGGCAGGGTCGGTTTATGCATCTTTTGCCAGCTATGTTGATTTATATTCTGTATCTGGGGCTTCTCATTCTTGCAAAAAAGAAAAGTTCAGAAGGCGACGTAGACCCTTTGATTACCTTTTTAGGTGTTCACTTGGTCTTTATTGTGACAGCGACATTGCTGTTTTTCAGAGAGAGAATGAAGGTTGCGCTTAGCTTTAGACGATCAAAAGGAGCGGTCAGTTGAGGATAATTGATCGCTACGTTGCTAAGTCTGTTCTAATCGCAACCGCTGTCGTGATGTTTGTTGTATTGAGCTTGGATATCGTATTTGGATTCATTGCAGAAACAGAAGATCTTAAAAATAATTATGGGGTTGTCGATGCTGCTATTTATATCGCGATGACTTTGCCTCGCCGCGTGTATGATTATCTCCCCCTGGGCGCCTTTATGGGTTGCTTAATCGGCCTCGGAGCACTCGCAAAAAACAGTGAGTTGACGGTTGTTCGAGCGGCGGGTGTTTCATTGGGTCGGATTGTCTGGGCATCAATGAAACCTGTGATTTTGGTTGTGATACTGGGTGGTCTTTTGGGCGAATATGTTGCTCCCACTACTGAGAAGATCGCACAAAGTGCAAAGGCACTAAAGCAAGGTGCGCAATCTAATATCGTTTACAGCCAGGGGCTTTGGCATAAAGAGGGTGAGAACTTTATTCATGTGAATGCTGTTGAGCCAAATGGCGCGCTACATGGTATCTCGATCAACTATTATGGTGAACAGCGGCGTTTGGAAAAAAGCTTGTTCGCCGCGCGCGCTCTGTATCATGAAGGTGGCTGGAGTTTAATTGATGTTCAGATTACCGAGTTTGAAGAGCGTCGGGTGTTCTCATCTACAGAAGAGCTGATGCCTTGGCATACGGAGTTAACGCCGGCTTTGCTTAGTATACTTATCGTAAAGCCTGACAATCTCTCGATGAGTGGTTTGTTCAAGTATGCAGCGTACCTGTCAGAGCAGGGGCTTGATGGTGGTGTTTACGTTCTTTCTTTTTGGAAGAAGGCATTGCAGCCGATAACAACGATTTCTTTGGTGCTTATTGCGATTTCTTTTGTTTTTGGTCCCTTAAGAAGCGTCGCGATGGGGACGCGAGTTTTCGTGGGGTTGGTTGTAGGTTTGTCATTTAAATACATGCAAGATCTCCTGGGGCCGGCCAGTATGGTGTTCGGCTTTGAACCGATTATTGCAAGTTTAGCACCGATCGCAGTGTGTTTTCTTCTGGGGATCGTGATGCTTCGTCGAGCCGCCTAGTTGATGCTGGTTTGAATGTACCAATTGAAATACATTGCAAAATTTGTTAATTTTGAAGTGGGTAAAGATTTTTTTGGTTGGCTCGAAAGGATGTGTAGTATTTCAGCCAAGTAAATCTCGGAGAATAATAAAATGAAAACATTCCGAAAGCTGGGCTTAGGGCTTGCAGTAGCTGCAATCTCCACAGGGCTATCAGCTGAAGTAATTAAGCTTGATGACCAAAGGTTACGGGAAGTAACGGGTCAGGCGGGTTTAACGATAGATGTCGAATCTCGTTGGGAAATTGGTGAATTTGCATACAAAGATGCCGGTTTCCTTCTCTTGCAAGGCCTTCGTATGGGCGGCCATGATCTAAATGACGAATTTTCGTCTGATTACTACCTAGACAACTTACGCCTCGAAATCGATGTTGCGGGTGACGGAACGGCGCCGAGCACAGACAATGAGTTGGATTATGGTTTTTCTAAGATGCGTGATTATGCAAACCTCTATGTCGAGGCAGGAAACCAAGACAACGATTTTGCTGCTGTTGCTGGCGGGTTTGACCCGAAAAGAGGCCTGGCAATCGATGGTAAGAAAACTTACGGAGATGGCGACCTAGTTATTCATTTTGATATTACAGATCCATGGCAAAAAGAGGGTGGACTGCCAACGTTTTTAGTAAATGATCGATTTGCTACTGATGATTACGAAACGTTTGAGTTGATGACTGAGCATGCTGTTGATTTCAGTTTTGAGATTGATGCCATCGGTATTGCTCGAAGTGACTATGATGTGGGTAGTCGAGGTCTCGACCTAGATGGAAACCATGACACGGGTCTTCATGAAGGTGCGAATGGCACTACTACACTTATCAGCCAATTAAAGATGAAAGGCTATCTCGGCCCGGAAGACTTGCACATTAGTAACAATGGTAATGGGTTCGGTGCGGTCGATTCTAATGGTAATGGTGTGTTTGACGATGCAGAGTTAGCTGCAAGCACAGGGGTGGGTGATGCCAACTCGAAGATCACTTGGAGCGCCTACACCATGATTACTGATATGGAGTTTTACCTTGATATCGCTGGTGTTCAGATCAGGGATATGGCGATTCATAACAAACGGGGTGATCTAACGGGATTGGATGGAACCTCTTCGTTTTATTTCGCGCACTCTATACGAGAGATTTATGCAGTAAGAAACGTTGTACCAAAAATGAGATCAGATGGCACCGTAGATTTTGTCGATGGCATAGCGATCAATACGCGCTTTAAAGGCGATATGGACATTAAACATCTATCATTCGGTGATACGAATAAGTCCATTGGTGAGTTGTATTGGACTGATATAGAGTCTGATACTCGCTGGGTTATTTCTGCGCACTAGTTGGAAATCATACTACTGTTAAAAACCCGCTTGTTTGAAGCGGGTTTTTTCGTTTAAGAGGAAGGGACTATTGGATAGTCTAGTGTTTTTGAATGCTATGACAGCGATGTTGGTGATTATTGACCCTATTGGAACTGCGTTGATCTTCAATGCGCTTGTTGGTGATAGAGGGTTTCGTCAGCGTGTCAAAATTGCGTTAAAGGCAGTATTGATAAGTATGCTGTTAATTGTTGTGTTTGCTCGGTATGGTCAGAGTCTGCTCGCTCAGCTAGGAATTAGTATTGAGGCGCTGAGGATTGCAGGAGGGCTGCTTCTATTCTATTCAGCATTCCACATGGTTTCGCAAAAACTTGAGTACAAGATTGACGATGCTGGAGGAGATGTGTCTGTGTTTCCAATGTCAGTTCCGTTGATTGCAGGGCCGGGATCTCTGACTATGGCTGTTTTGTTGTATTCGAGTGCGGATGCGAACGAGAACGCACTGAGTGTTGTGCTGGCCACGCTAGTTGTTGGTGCGATCACATTTTTTGCTTTGTGTGCCGCTTTACCCGTAAAGAAAGTGATTGGCCGAACAGGCGATGAGGTTCTTAGGAGGTTTTTAGGCGTTCTATTAGCAGCACTTGCTATTCAGTTTGTGATGGATGGGATTAATGATTTTGTTGTCCAGCACTAGTTTGGATTGTTGCGGTTGAGTTATCGCTGCTGCTTAAAGGGTTGAGTGATCAGTGACGCTAAGCCTTCTGATTCTGTTTTTTCTACTTCTTTTACTCCCATAACGAAATTGTTAATGCCACTGCTGTTGAGTGGCGCGTAGCTATTGAATGCACGATCCCAAACGCTTAAGCAAAATCCAAAATTCCGGTTGCTGTCAACGAGGTCGGTCGAGTGATGTATTCGATGCATGCTAGGCGTTACTACTAGTCTGCGAAATATTTGTTCAAACCTTTTGGGAAGTCGTATATTAGTGTGATTAAAAATCGCGCAAGCATTCAGTAAAATCTCAAACAGCACCACCGCGACGAAAGGAATGCCTAGGCCGAGTACCAGGGCGCTTTTGATTAGCATTGACAGCAGTATTTCTAGCGGGTGAAAACGAAGGGCGCTTGATGCTGAAAGCATTGTGTCGCTGTGATGGACTCGATGCAGTCGCCATAGATACTTGTTGTAATGAAAGTACCTGTGCTGCCAATAGATGCAAAAATCTAGAAAGACGACTGCAGATACAATGAGCAATAGTGAAGATTGTGGAAGGTCTAGGCTGTAGCTTATACCTATTTGCCAGAGTTCATTCTGCAGCGCTAAGTGCGCAGCTAAAATTCCAGGTACAAGTCGCAACAGTATCGTGCCACTCGCACCTAAAAGGAGGTTGTCTAGGTTGTGTTTGAGTGCGTTGCCTGAATACCTTCGTGCGGGCAGAGCGTGTTCAAGTATTATCATTACCATCAAGGTGAAGGCGAACACGGCAAGCCTTATAGGACCCTCACTAGAGCTGAGGACTTCATAAAGACTAAAGGCCTCAGCGAGGCCGGTTGCTTGATTTGAATTGGTAGCGAATGCCGTTGTAATAAAGTTCTGCCTTATGTATTGATGGTGCTTGCTGAGAAACTTTACGCTTTTGCTTGCTGTCTTGGTTCTGGAAACGAGTATTTCAGTATTCTACTTACAACAGTTACGTACTGATGCCAGAAGCTTCCTGTATTGTAGGGTATCTCGTATTCATGGCAAAGGGCCTCAACTTTTGGTGCTAGTTCTCGATAGTGAGGCGCCGGAATGTCCGGGAATAAATGGTGCTCAATTTGACAGCTCAGGTGGCCGCTTAGTATGTGGAAAGCTTTGGAGCCTTGAATATTTGATGAGCCAAGTATTTGTCGGTAATACCAGTCTGCTCGGGCCTCGTTCTCTAAATCCGACTCGTAGAATACCTGCGCATCTTCCGTGAAGTGTCCGCAGAAAATGATGCTCGATGTCCACAAGTTTCGAATTATATTCGCCAGAATACTGCATACTAAAACGGGTAGAGCGACAGGCCAAAACAACAAAGGGTAAAGTATATAATCTTTGAAGATTTGCTTGCCGGCTTTTTTGAAAAACGCATTTCTGAGCTCAAGTCGCGAAATAGGCAAAGAGCTATCTTTCTTTTTTTTGCCTGCAAAAATGCGTTCACCCGCAAGCTCATGGTACGCGACTCCCCATTCAAACAAAAAACTCAAATTCAGATAGGTAAGTATCTGCCACGAGTTTTTTGGCTTCCAAGGTAGGTCGTTACTTAACCTTAGTAGCCCGTAGCCGAAATCACGATCTTTTCCAAATACGTTAGTATACGTATGGTGTTCGTGATTGTGATAGCGTTTCCATGAATCGGAATCGCCCGCATTGTCCCAATCAAACTTTCTGGAGTTGATGTTTGGATCATTCATCCAGTCATATTGGCCATGCATGACGTTGTGGCCGATCTCCATATTGTCGAGAATTTTTGATACCCCTAGACCTATGGTACCAACGGCCGCCAGCAGGTACATCATTGGTCCACTGAAAAACAAAAAGGCTACCGGTATCAGTATACGGCTCGTGATATCCAGTAAGCGCTGAAAGCCAATCAGTCTTCTAATGTAGCGGGCATCTTTTTCGCCGATGCGCTTTAGGGTGTCAGCTTTTAAAATTTCAAGTTGTTGCGCGAATTGCTCTAGCTTAACAGGGTCAATACGTTTCATCGTTGAGTTGCTCATTGCACTGTCCGTTCATTAATAGTGAGTTCTAAATCAGTTTCGGCGACGCATATGCAAAGCTGGATATCTTCTTTTCCAGCATCAGAGATTTGATTTGTTTTAAGGTTTCTAACGCGACCGCTCTTCTTTTGAGCGATGCATTGGTGACAGATCCCGGCACGACATCCATAGACAGGGTTTAGGCCGGTTTTTTCAGCGTTCTCTAGTAACGTTCCGTTCTTTTGCTTGGACATGATTAAGCGACCGTTGGCGTCCTTAAATGAGAGCGTTACGTCGGAGCTCGCTGATGCGTTTGCGAAACCAAATGATTCTGTAAAAAATTTAGGCGTTGCGTGGCCAAGTCTTTGGCTGCGCTCAATAAAGAGGTCGTGAATATGCTGGGAAAGGCCAGATGGCCCGCAGGCATATGCGCTCTCTATTTGGATTTCACTGAGCCATGCTTCTAAGGTGTCATTCTTGATTCTGCCTTGTGATGAGGATTCCAAAATCAATAGGTTGAGCCCTTTATTTGCTAACGTTTGTAAGCGATTTTTGAATGGGGCTTCGGGCTCGTGTGATACCGAGTAGAGAAGGTGTTGGCTACTAAGCTGCGCATCTGATAGCGATTCCAATATCGATAAGATGGGCGTAAGGCCACTGCCACAAGCCACAAACGCATTAGTTTGTCGCCGCTGTTTAGGTGAAAGAACAAATGATCCCTGCGCCTCTCCGATGCGCACAATGTGTCCCTTTTTTAGGTTGTTTGGTATCCAGTTAGTGACCAGACCTTGAGGGGCGCGCTTAATGCTTATTTCAATGGTCGATGACTTTTTCCATTGTCTCCATGCGCTTGAAATGCTGAATGTACGCTGGTAAACGCGGCCATTAATCTCGATTTGGATAGGAATGTGTTGTCCTGGTTGGTAACTAAAGGAAGCCAAAGAACTCGGCTTTAGGGTAAGGGTGAACATTCCTGCCCCTTCTTCTCGTATCCCGATTATCCGCGTTTTTATTCCTGAGGTTCGATAGTCGGGTGCGATAAGACCAATAACGGGCTCAAGATAATTGCTTAACGATTTCGCTGTTCTTTGTATGTTGTTTAACACGGTCTTGCCTGAGGTTGCTTACATAAAAAATGCAGTTGAAATTGAGCTAACAACTGTTATCTCAAATTATCATTTCAAATTAGCGCCGACTTGTCTAGCATTTGTTCAATGTTTTGATTGCTAGGTTGGGGTATTTCGTTGTGCGTAAGGTTTCAAATTGGCCAATATCCATTATTGTTTTGCACTGGCTGATGGCGCTAATCATCGTTGGTTTGTACATTTTGGGTGATTACATGGTTGGCTTGGATTACTACGATCCTTGGTATCAGTCCGCTCCCTTCTGGCACAAGTCCTTTGGACTTCTGGTTGTGTTGCTGATGGTCTTGAGGGTTGGAGTCAGGTTGTCCACGAAAGCTCCGGAGAATCAAGAGCCAAAAAGATTTAATAGATTGGCTGCCACCGCTGTTCACTTCGGACTATATGGACTTGTCGTTGTGATATGCGTTAGCGGATTTCTAATTTCGTCGGCCGATGGCCGGGCGGTTTCATTTTTCGATTTGTTTGATGTCGCTTCGCCAGGTGCTCTTATCGATAATCAAGAAGATGTGGCAGGTGTGTGGCATGAGCGGGCTGGGTTGGCCATACTGTTTTTGGCGGGGCTACATGCGTTGGCTGCAATGAAGCATCATTTTATTGATCGTGATCGGGTGCTAAAGCGTATGTTAGGCTTAGACTAGAAAGTTAAGTTTTTACTTCAAAATAGAGAGGAAGAGCATGAGGAATTTTGTAAATCGTTTCATTGGTGTGTGTATGCTTTCGCTGACGGTTGCGTCCGCAAATGCGGCGGATTACGTGATTGACACAAAGGGAGCGCATGCTTTCGTACAGTTTCGTGTAATGCATCTTGGTTATAGTTGGCTGTATGGTCGCTTCAATGACTTCTCTGGCGAGTTCAGTTATGACCCTGCTAGCCCGGAAAAAGCCGCAATTACGGTCGATATTCAGACGCCTAGCGTTGATTCAAACCACGCGGAGCGAGATAAACACCTACGCGGCGACAAGTTTCTTGATGTAGAGCAGTTTCCAACGGCGAAGTTTGTGAGTACGCGGGTAGAAGTGGTTTCAGAGGACAAAGCTAAGGTCTATGGCAATCTCACTTTGAAGGACGTAACGAAAGAGATTGTTCTCGATGTCGATCGAGTCGGCATGGGCGAAGACCCTTGGGGTGGCTATCGTGTTGGCTTTGAGGGGCGCACTAAATTTCGTATGAAAGATTTCAATATTTTACGAGACCTAGGTCCCTTATCTCAGGACGTAGAGATGATTCTTTCTGTTGAAGGGATTAAGAAGTAGTCATGACCTCAAGCCATCTTGATCTGATCGATCTTGATACTCGCGTGCGAGCGCTCATAGAGGCTGAGGATATCGAAGGCATTGCCTTGATCGATGAGGAAATTAGATCCTACCTTGGTGCTAACAGGCAGGAGGAGATGGCATTGAAGCCAGAGCAGTTGCATAAGCTGTCAGGTATCTATGACAATCTAACCGCCTACGTGAGTACTTTTCGGGACGGGCTCGCTACTGAGCTTCGTGGTATGAAAACAAAGCAAAAAGGTATCAAGGCCTACCAGACCTCGAATCAGTCCACAAAATAATTGGCGCTTAGTTATATCTAAAACCGACAAAAAATTGAACAATTTTGTCGGTTTTTTTTATTTCTAAGGGTTAATGACGTTTTATTGACTAATTGCCGTGTTAAGGCTTTAATTGAGACCAATAAATTCGCAATCTTAAGCGTTCCTAAATAACAGGTCTTCAATCTTCTTGAAGGCGATAATAAAGGGCTTTATTCCATGTCTCAGGATACGAGCGTTTTGGTCATCAGTGATGATCATGATGTGCTTCGTGATATTACCGTTATTTTGAATTTCCTTGGTGAAACTGTCGTTTCTGCAGGTTCAAGTGATTGGAGTGCTGACCACCAGAGTCTACTAAATCTTGATGATGCGACAGCTACCCCGCAAGCCGGAGCCGTGGTGCTGGATGCGGCCGTTGACGCTGCCAGCGATATTGTGGCTCAACTGGACGAGGCAAATGATGCCGTTCCCGTGTTAGTAATTGGTGACGCGTCTGAGCTTGATCTTGACGACGTTTTGAAGAAGAAAGTGATCGCGAATCTTGAGCGGCCATTGGAATACAATAAGACGATAGACAGTCTTTATCGTGCTCAACTGTATCGCGATCAATTTTCCGCAACGAGCAAGCGTGGCCATCAGCGTGAAGCAGAGCTATTTCGTAGTCTTGTTGGAACGAGTCGCACTATTCAAGAGGTGCGTTCACTGATGGGGCAAGTAGCGGACAAAGATGTCAGTGTTTTAATTACTGGTCAGTCTGGAACGGGTAAAGAAGTCGTTGCTCGAAACCTGCATTACAATTCTCATCGTCGCGACGAGCCCTTTGTTCCCGTTAATTGTGGCGCCATACCTGCGGAGCTGCTTGAGAGCGAATTGTTCGGCCATGAAAAGGGAGCATTTACCGGTGCAATTACCGCGCGCTCCGGCCGATTTGAGTTAGCTGAAGGCGGAACCTTGTTTCTCGATGAGATAGGGGATATGCCTCTGAATATGCAAGTTAAAATCTTGCGGGTATTGCAAGAAAAGACCTATGAGCGTGTTGGTGGGACAAAAACAATTCCTACGGATGTTCGGATTATTGCGGCAACACATAAAAACCTCGAGAGCATGATCGAAGAGGGAACATTTCGGGAGGATTTATACTACCGTTTGAATGTCTTCCCGATTGAAATGCCCGCGCTAAAAGAGCGAGAAGAAGATATACCGTTGTTGATCAATGAGTTGATCTCTCGAATGGAGACAGAAAAACGTGGCTCGATTCGCTTTAACTCCGCAGCAATTTTGAGTTTATGTCGTCACGAGTGGCCCGGAAACGTCCGTGAGTTGGCAAACCTCGTTGAGCGCTTAGCAATTATGCACCCTTATGATGTGATCGGTGTGAAAGAGTTGCCACAGAAGTATCGCCATGTTGAGGTTGAAGACGAATTTCTTGAGAGCGAGGATACAGCAACACAAGTTCGTGGTCTTGCTGGTGTTGACTCACCGGCGCTGCTGCCTATCAATGGTATAGACCTAAAAGAGTACTTGGCGAGTTTGGAGAAATCGCTTATTCGACAAGCGCTTGATGAGTCATCTGGTGTTGTTGCGCGCGCAGCAGAGCGTTTGCGGATTCGTCGAACAACTCTGGTTGAGAAAGTGCGGAAGTATGATTTGAGTAGCTAAACACTGCTTGATTGTTGCATTGCGGTTGTTTTTGCAGAGATGAAGTTCTAACAAAAATCCCTGACAAAAAACCGACACCTAAAGCTAGGCAGGTATGCCTGGCTTTTTTTATGACAATAAATTGTCACTCTACTTAATAAGGTGCGTTAATTAAATATATTAAGCTACTGATTTATATGCATTAAATTGTTTTGGCCTACTTTCTGCTGATATTCATTCGAATTAGCTTTTAAATCGAACATGAGAATCGCAATGGCTCGGACCAGCAGTACTAAGTATCAAGAAACCTATTCTGCAAAGCATTCTTCCGCGACTGGAGTCGGTTTGCAAAAGGCCGTTGAGCGAGTTGATGATGAGCTGCCAGCATCAAAGGTTCTAAAGTTAGATGCCGTGCATCCAT
>NZ_LWFU01000996.1:0-1113 GCF_001635135.1 Oleiphilus sp. HI0080 | reverse complement strand
CCGCCTCACTAACCGCCAGATTACGCACTCCTGGCTGCACCAAAGCAGACTGTTGATCGGCATCAATACGAATGATCTGATTCATTTTGGAAAGAGACAAGGTAATCGCGCCAACGATAGGCAGCGCCCCACCAGACAAGCCCGTCCCTGCTCCTCGGGGAACAACAACAATTCCGTGCTGGTCACAGCAGCGCATTAAGTCCTGAACCTGCTCTTTGCTTTCAGGCAGCACAACCAAGCCAGGCTCAACCCTATAAACCGCCAAACCGTCGCACTCGTATGGTTTACGCTGAGCCTGCTCGCTCAAGATACAGCGCTCCGGCAGTACTCTCGACACAAGCTGATGCAATTCACTGGTGCGCCAAGCTTTAATTTCGCCATCAAGCTCGTCGATATGCTCTGTACTCATTTCTAGCTCACCTGTACATTTAAATTACCGCGAAACATGGACTAACCGTGTTTGTCTTGTAGTAATGCTTTTAGGTTAACGCCCAACAACAGCAACATAAGAAAATACGCCATGATCGCAGCCCCCACCATTAACGCCAAATGCTGAATACGTTGCAGCAGCCCCCAAGCAAACCAGGTCTGCGTAGGTTCGTTCAACCAAAACACCAAGCCCAGCATGACCGAGCACGCAACGACCAACTTAAACCAGAAAAGCATCCAGCCCTCACTAGATCGATAGATATTGCTCTTGCGCAGCAACCAGAGCAAACACAAAGCATTGCACCATGAAGAAAGCGCTGTGGCCAACGCGAGGCCGGCGTGCTGAAGAGGCCAAATCAAGACCAGATTAAACACCATATTCGCAATCATCGCATAGATTCCGATTTTCACCGGAGTCTTCATGTCTTGTCTTGCAAAGAATCCTGGCGCTAAAACTTTCACAAACATAAACGCTAACAAACCGGCTGCGTATGCACGTAAGCTCTTCGCTGCTTGCAGCACATCATTATCGAGCAAGGCGCCATAATGAAACAAAACGGTTATGAGTGGTTCCGCTAACACAATCAGCGCGAGCGCTGCGGGCAAACCAATCACTAATACCATCCGCAAAGCCCAGTCGATGGTGTCTGAAAACGCTTGTTCTGAGCCGCTCGCTTTCTTAGC
>NZ_LWFU01000995.1:0-955 GCF_001635135.1 Oleiphilus sp. HI0080 | reverse complement strand
AATACATCCTGATAAACAGTTTACTAATTAGCACCCGATGTTTCGCCAAACAAAACAACGGGCACTCGAAAGGGCGCGTATTCTAAAGCAATTCCCTAAAATTGAAAACACTAAAATGCTTTTTTACCTAGATTTTCACTTTGAGCGATGCCCAAACTCTAAAAACGCCCAAACGGACCGCCACCGCCGCCGCCCGGCGGCATCATTCCTTGCATGCCTCGCA
This sequence comes from Oleiphilus sp. HI0080, assembly GCF_001635135.1. NCBI lineage: Bacteria > Pseudomonadati > Pseudomonadota > Gammaproteobacteria > Oceanospirillales > Oleiphilaceae > Oleiphilus > Oleiphilus sp. HI0080. The sequence goes on along the minus strand of NZ_LWFU01000995.1, from coordinate 732 downwards.
TCATATTCATCATGCCACCTTTCTTGGAGAATTTTTTCATCATCTTAGCCATCTGCTTGTGCTGTTTAAGCAGACGATTCACATCCTGAATCTGCGTACCAGAGCCAGTAGCGATGCGGCGTTTGCGGCTATTATTAATAACATCAGGATAACGCCTCTCTTTTGCAGTCATCGAGCTTATGATAGCTTCCAGCTGACCCAAAGATTTATCATTAACTTGGGACTGCGCGGCCTGCGCCATCTGCCCCATACCTGGCAGCTTATCTAGTAGGCCTGCGACCCCACCCATGTTTTTCATTTGCTGCAACTGGTCTCTAAAGTCCTCAAGATCAAACGACTTACCCTTTTTAATCTTCCTAGTAAGCTTGTCGGCCTTTTGCTTATCAAGCTTTCGCTCAGCATCCTCAATGAGACTGAGAACATCACCCATTCCCAGAATTCTTGAAGCCAGCCTATCTGGATAGAACGGCTCTAGCGCATCGACTTTCTCGCCGACACCCATAAATTTGATTGGCTTACCCGTAATCGCACGAACAGAAAGTGCCGCACCACCCCGAGCATCACCATCAGCCTTGGTGAGCACCACGCCGGTCAAAGGCAAGGCATCGTTAAAAGCCTTGGCTGTATTGGCAGCATCTTGACCAGTCATCGAATCAACGACAAACAGAGTCTCAACAGGATTAACAGCGCGATGCAACTCGGAAATCTCACCCATCATCTCCTGATCAATTG
>NZ_LWFU01000994.1:0-563 GCF_001635135.1 Oleiphilus sp. HI0080 | reverse complement strand
CGCCATTAACGGAATCAGCTTGTCGACATGCGGATAAGGATACACGTAGTGCATTCGAACCCAAACACCTAGCTCACCCAAGGCAACGGCCAAGTCTTGCATTCTCGTTTCTAAAGGGTCGACCGCATTAAAATCGAGTTTGAACTTCACATCCACACCATAGGCACTTGTGTCTTGCGAAATAACCAGTAGCTCACGCGTGCCGGCAGCGACTAGCTTTTTCGCTTCATCAATGACAGCCGATATAGGACGACTTACAAGATCTCCACGCATATGAGGAATAATGCAAAATGCGCAACGGTGGTTGCAGCCTTCAGATATTTTTAGAAAAGAATAATGTTGAGGCGTAAGCTTAACGCCATGCGCGGGAACAAGATCACTATAGTGCGAAGGGTTTTCGATTGGCGGGACATATTCGTGAACGGCATTCAACACGGTGTCGTAATCGGCAGGACCACTCACACTTAATACATCAGGACTAACTTTCTTGATCAGCTCCGCATCAGCGCCCTTGCCCATACAACCGGTTACGATTACTTTTCCGTTCTCCGCCATCGCCTCGT
>NZ_LWFU01000993.1:0-1154 GCF_001635135.1 Oleiphilus sp. HI0080 | reverse complement strand
ACATGAGGGTTGGATGTTCTGTCGCACAGGGTATACCGGTGAGGATGGTCTGGAAATTATGGTGCCAGACGACCAAGTAAGCGCTTTCTGGAAAGCGCTTGAGACTGCGGGCGTTCATCCTTGTGGGCTTGGTGCCCGTGATACCTTGCGTTTAGAGGCAGGGATGAATCTTTACGGCTCTGATATGGACGAGAGTGTATCGCCTCTCGAAGCGAATATGGCGTGGACGGTTGCTTGGTCCGATGATCGGGATTTTATTGGCAAACCGGCGCTTGAAGCTCAGAAAAGTGCAGGGTGTAAATTCAAGCAGGTAGGCTTAGTGCTTGAAGCGCGAGGCGTGTTGCGTGGACATCAAAAAGTGTTGGTTGAGCATAATGGTGAGACGCTTGAAGGTGAAATTACTAGCGGCACATATAGCCCAACATTAGGTTACTCTGTCGCACTAGCGAGAGTGCCTGTTCAAGTTGGAGAAACATGCGATGTTGAAATGCGTAACAAGCGCGTGCCTGTAAAAGTTGTAAAAGCTCCGTTTGTACGTAATGGCAAACGGGTCTACGAATAATTTTAGAATTAACGGTGCCAGCCACCGAGTTTAGGAGATAACCATGAGTAATGTACCGAGTGAACTGAAATACTTGTCGAGCCATGAGTGGGTGAGACTGGAAGCCGATGGCGAAACAGCAGTAATCGGAATTACCGATCACGCTCAGGAATTACTTGGCGACGTCGTTTTTGTAGAGCTTCCTGAAGTAGGGACAGAGCTTGCGGCTGGTGACGAAGCAGGTGTTGTGGAGTCAGTAAAAGCCGCCTCAGATATCTATGCGCCGGTGAGTGGTGAGGTGTTAGAGATTAACGAAGGGCTTGAAGAAGCGCCAGAAATCGTCAATAGCGAGCCTTATGACGATGGTTGGTTCTTTAAAATAAAGCTGTCAGATTCGAGTGAACTTGCCTCACTTCTTGATGCGGACGCGTATGCGGATGTCTGCGAAGCTGACGACCATTAGATAATAGTTGTGAGAGCGCGTTTACGCGCTCTTTTTGATTTACACGTTATATCTTTTGTCCCGTCTAGGGACATTTGTTTTTAGGAGCTAGCATGCCTTTTGTTCCTCACACCGATGCCGACGTTGCAAAAATGCTCGGCGTCATAGGCG
>NZ_LWFU01000992.1:0-990 GCF_001635135.1 Oleiphilus sp. HI0080 | reverse complement strand
AGGTTTGGACGGAGCAAGGCTCTCCGTTAATGTTGCATGCGCTGGATCAGACCCACGCTATTCGAGAACGGATGCGCGCTGAATACGGGGCGCATATTCAGGTCGAGCTAGCGATGCGCTATGGGGAGCCAAGTGTGAGCAATGTCGTCGATGATATGCTCAGCGAGGGTTGTCGGAAAATGATCGTTTTGCCGCTGTATCCGCAATATTCGGGGAGCACAACGGGCTCTGTGTTTGACGCGCTAGCAGCAGATTTTACCCAGCGCCGATGGTTGCCACATTTTCGTTATATTGGCAGTTATCACACGCATCCTGGTTACATCGAGGCGCTTGCTCAGAGCGTTGAACAGCATTGGCAAGTGCATGGACGAGCCGATAAATTGGTTCTTTCCTATCATGGTGTACCGCAGCAATTCTTGTTGAAGGGCGATCCTTATCACTGCCAGTGCCATGTTACGACACGCTTGTTAGTGACACGCCTTGGCCTTAACGAAGACGAGTATATGACGTGTTTTCAATCTCGTTTCGGAAAGGCTCAGTGGCTGCATCCTTATCTTGATCAAACGATGAAGGCCTTGCCTGACCAGGGCGTGAAATCAGTTCAGGTTATTTGTCCGGGCTTTTCCGCAGACTGTTTGGAAACGCTCGAAGAGATTGCAGGAGAAAATAAAGAGTACTTTATGGAGTCTGGTGGTGAGCGCTTTGAATATATACCAGCGCTGAATGACCGGCCTGAACATATTGAAGCGTTAATGACGATACTTCGAGAAGAGGCGGGTAGCTGGTTGAATGATGGCGAATGCTCTATCGACAATAGTGCGAGGCAACTCCGATACGATAAGCACCCCCATAATAAAGCGGAAAAATAGGACGAGAGATAATGCTGAATCGAGTAATAACGGTGATGTTGGGTTGTGCGATGTTGGCAGGGGCGAACGTCGCCTTGGCGCAGCCAAAGTTAGAGAATGCATGGATAAGATTAATGCCGCC
>NZ_LWFU01000991.1:0-1097 GCF_001635135.1 Oleiphilus sp. HI0080 | reverse complement strand
GCATCAGCAATGGTTAGCGACATGACAGTACACAACAAGAGCGCTAGCCCTCGTTAATACTCGCGAGCAGTTCAGCCTGATGCTCCTGCAACAGAGGATCAATAATCACCCCAAGATCACCCTCCATGACCTCTGCCAACTTGTACAAGGTTAAATTGATGCGATGATCGGTGACACGCCCTTGCGGATAGTTATAGGTTCGAATACGCTCAGAACGATCACCACTACCCACCAAGCTCTTACGCTGGCTGGATTGCTCGGCCGCTGCGGCTTCTTGCTCAGCACTTAACAGTTTAGATGCAAGCAAGGTCATCGCCTTTGCCTTGTTCTTGTGTTGCGATCGCTCGTCCTGACACTCAACGACAACACCGGTTGGCAAGTGGGTAATACGAATTGCAGAATCTGTTTTGTTGACGTGCTGACCACCCGCACCAGAGGCACGAAACGTATCAATCCGAAGATCAGCCTTATTGATTTCCACATCATCCACTGACTCAATCTCAGGCATAACGGCAACCGTACACGCAGACGTATGAATGCGGCCCTGCGATTCTGTCTCTGGTACGAGCTGCACTCGATGCGCTCCAGATTCAAATTTCAGCGCACCAAATACACCATCGCCAATCACGCGAGTAATAATCTCCTTGTATCCGCCATGCTCACCCAAGCTTTCGCTGACGACTTCCATTTTCCAACGTCTTTGCTCTGCATAACGAGAGTACATGCGAAAAAGGTCCCCAGAAAAAATCGCCGCCTCATCACCACCTGTGCCAGCTCTAATTTCAAGAAACACGTTGTTACCATCGTTTGGATCTTTTGGCAGTAAAAGTACCTGCAACTCGTCCGTCAGGCCGACCAGGTTTTCTTGCGCAGCCGACAACTCCTCTTGCGCCATTTCACGCATATCGGCATCGCCATCGGACATAAGCGCTTTCGCTTCTTCAATGTCATCCTGCGCCTGTCGATATCGGCCATAGCACTGAACAACCGGCTCCAACTCCGAGTATTCCTTTGAGTAGTCTCGGAACTTGTTTTGATCTGAGATCACGCTAGGATCACTCAAAAGTGCACCAAGCTCCTCATAGCGATCGGTTATT
>NZ_LWFU01000990.1:0-754 GCF_001635135.1 Oleiphilus sp. HI0080 | reverse complement strand
TCGAATTGAAGCGACGATTCCCCCGGAGTTAGGTTATGGTCCGCATCGTCCAGAATTTGTTAACGTGGTATCTAGGGAGCTGTTTGATATCGCTGACCTTGAACCCGGGATGAAGTTTCAAACCAATACGGGTGAGCAGACGCAAATAATTCAAGTTGTGGAAGTAAACGAGGGCGGCGTAACCGTTGATGCTAACCATCCTTTGGCAGGTTTGACGCTCGTTTTTGAGCTAGAGATTGTCTCTGTTAGTGATAATAACGATTAAAACCCAATCTGTTATCTCCTGAGGTAACAAAGAATTTATTCTTTTCGGCGGGTAATTTTTGAAACAGCATATATACTAAATGTAACAACGCGTGTTTGGCTGTAATATAAGGGCTCAAGCATCCGATTCACACTTAGTTTAATAAGAAAAGCTGATGGACGTAGAAGATCAAAATGAAGCGTGGCGTATCCTTATTGTAGAGGATGACGAAAGGTTGGCCGATCTCACCAAAGAGTATTTGGAAAGTAATGGTTTAGTCGTTTCTGTTGAAGCAAACGGCTCTCATGCGGTTGACCGCATTATCAATGAGAAGCCTGACTTGGTCGTGTTGGATTTAATGCTGCCTGGCGAAGATGGCTTGTCGATCTGTCGGAAGGTTCGTCCAACGTATAACGGCCCGATTTTGATGCTAACAGCGCGAACGGATGACCTTGATCAGGTCTTGGGTCTTGAGATGGGCGCTGACGATTATATGTCAAAACCTGTTCG
>NZ_LWFU01000989.1:0-649 GCF_001635135.1 Oleiphilus sp. HI0080 | reverse complement strand
ATTTACCTACACCACCCTTTTGGTTAAACACAACGCGTATCATTTACTAACTCCCTGAGCTCTATCACCAAGACAAATCTTACTTACCAATCTAGAACTTTTTTGACGAATGGAACGGTTAAGCTTCTCTTCTCGACAAGCTGAGCATGATCTAGCTTATCGAGAACCTCTAATAATGCGCCCAAACTACGCGAACTTCTAGAGAAGATGTAGTTGAGCACCTCGCTATTTAGCGTCATACCTCGTTCGCGTGCGCGCGAAACTAAAGCAGACTTTTTATCTTCATCACTCAATGCATCAACATTAATTATGAGGCCAGCACCTAAACGCGATCGTAAGTCTGGCAATTTGAACTCACTATGGATTGGAACCACTCTGGCACTTACAACGAGCTGCTGCTTAAGGTCCCTGTAATGATTATACAGATTAAACAAAGCCTGCTCGCAAGCAGGGTTTGACGCAAAAGCATCGATATCATCTAGAACGAGTAAGTCGTAGTCTTGAAAATATTCAAAATAACTACCTAGCTCATTACCGGCCGCCACGGAAAGAATATCGCGAGCAGACAGATAATACGCGTTTTTGCCATTATCCAAAGCCGCATTAAGTAACGCTATGCTCAAATGAGTTTTTCCGCTTCCTGAGCCAC
>NZ_LWFU01000988.1:0-1238 GCF_001635135.1 Oleiphilus sp. HI0080 | reverse complement strand
AACGAATCAAGCGTTCGATCAAATTTGCATGCGCATTCAAAGAAAGAATCTCATTTCGCTGAGTGTAGTGATAGAACAACGGAATGAGCCTCTCTAGTTGCGTTTCGTCGAAGCTAGAGATTAATGCATCGCTCAACGGGTGTTCGAACCCAAGCGTGACGATGGGCTTAAGTCCATGTTCCGACTCGCGAATAACATTAACCGTCTCTGGAGCCGATACCGCCATGCTGTCTTTTGATAGATCGCCAACGATGACAAACGCATTAAATTGCTCACTATCAGACTCATCAAAGCGATCAAGCGCTCTTACTTGTACTTCAGACTCTACAACTTCAAAAGACGCAGACAGTTGGGTGAACTGCTCCTTAGAAGCGCCAATCACAGCAATACAAAACGTGCTTTTCATAAAAAACCGATGGTGAACTAAATTTTTAGGAAGTCAGTCTAGATTAGAGCAAATAATATTTTACACAAGAGCGTATTAACCCCTGCGCACCCGGCCTTGAAAGCCTGAAAGCCCAAAACCATCACAGCCGATTAAACTCACCGTGCGAATATCTAAAACAGGCCTTTAAGTTTGTCTTTAAGCGCATTGCTCGCTTTGTCTTTGGCCTCATCGGCCTGCGCATCAACGTAAGAATCAAGCTGCGTATCTAATAGAGACGCCACCGAATCAAGCTCGCCGTCCAGCAAGGCACTTTGATCGCCAAAGTAGTTAGTGACCTCTTTATTCTCTGCCAAATAATTACTTAGCTTGCTATCAAGCTTTGCCTTCAGCTTGCCCTCCCATTCTTTTTGTTTTTCTTTAAATCTTCCCGCGATCGCGTCTTTTAACACTTTGTCGAGATCAGATTCAAATGCAAACTCTGGCCGAGATAAGGTTCCAGATAACTGGCTGTTCAGATAAAAGCCTTCAACATTGGCAAGCGCACTTGCAAGCTCTTTAGCAACCTGCGACTCACCATCACCGACAAGCGTTGCGCTGTTAAAGCGACTGCCCACAGAACCGCTTAGGTTTTGATTTTCAAGCAGAACATCGGCGTTGAGATCCAATTTCGCAGCGGCAACGCTGACGGCGAGATTCTCGCTCTGGCTGAGATTCAGGTCTTCCAAACTCTGGCCTTTGATATCGATAGCGAGTGTATCGGTGGCCTGTTCCGTTCGGTGATCAATGGTCAACAAAATATCCAGTGCATCGGTATCGTTTAATTCGGTCGCCTTGGCGCTAACAACACTCG
>NZ_LWFU01000987.1:0-749 GCF_001635135.1 Oleiphilus sp. HI0080 | reverse complement strand
GAAGGTGTATGTATAAACTCAGAGGGGGAAGACGCAAATGTGCTCCTAAGTCGGGCTGTTGAGTGCAGGCAGCATCTCACTTAACTGCTTTAAAGCTTTACCACGGTGACTAATCGCTGACTTTCGCTCTCGCGTTAGATCGGCTGCGGTGCAGTTTAATTCTGGAATCCAAAAAACCGGATCATAGCCAAACCCTTCTTCTCCTGAAGGCTGCTCAGCGATAACCCCTTCCCAAACTCCATGGCAAACGACTGGTGTGGGGTCTAGAGGGTGTCGCACGAACACCAGTACACAATGGAACGTCGCTTGCCGCTGTTCGACTGGCACCCCTTTTAAGTTTTCAAGCAGCAGATCAATATTGCTTTGGTCCGTCGCATCTGAGCCGCTATATCGAGCAGAATAAATACCTGGCGCACCTTGCAGAGCATCGACCGCCAAACCGGAATCATCCGCAAGGGCAGGCTTACCGCTCTCTGAGGAGGCATGTCGCGCCTTTAAAATCGCGTTTTCGATAAAGCTTAGGCCTGTTTCTTCCGCACTCTTAATACCCAACTCAGCTTGCGATATAAGATGGAGCCTACGGCCTTCAAGAAGCGCGGCAATCTCTCTGAGTTTTCCCGCGTTTCCACTTGCTAGAACAATGTCCATCTTTGGCTCAATCATTATAGAAATTGTGGCTGAATCGTAGCCTGAACGGATCTGAAACCCCTTGAGGAAATACTGAGATATCAAACGTCAATATCTCGCCT
>NZ_LWFU01000986.1:0-19507 GCF_001635135.1 Oleiphilus sp. HI0080 | reverse complement strand
GGCGCGACGATCAAAAAGTGATCAATTTTTGGCTTCGTCGCCCTTGCGCCTTGGAATGCCCAGTTTCTGTCTTTTTTCCCAAAGGCTCTTTCTGCTGATACCCAGGTGTCTAGCGAGCTCGGTTTCATTCATGCGGGATTGATTTTCTAAAACGAACTGTTGGAAGTAGTCTTCCATCGAAAGCGGTCGATTGATGTTGCTTAGGTGATGGCTGCTCATTTGTTGTGGGTTGGCGCTGCTGCGGACTAACCCTTGGTTCAGGGATATCTCGGCGGCTGTGGGTTCGATGTCCAGCAAATCAGCAGTAATCAGATCGTTCTCACAAAGAATGACGCCGCGTTCGATAGCGTTTTCTAGCTCCCGGACATTTCCCGGCCAGTTATACTCTTGAATTGCGCGAAGTGCATCAGAACTCAGCTCTACTTCTGGTCTGCTCATACGATCAAGCGAGTTATTGAGTAGAAGATGTGCCAGGCCAGTAATGTCGCGACCTCGTTCCCGAAGAGGCGGAAGCCGAATTTGAACCACGTTTAGTCGATAGTATAAATCTTCTCGAAATTGACCAGTGCGTGAAAGCGCTTTGAGATTTCGATGCGTAGCAGCAATTAAGCGGACATCGACCTTTCGAGAAGAGATGGAGCCGACACGACGAATCTCGCCTTCCTGCAAGACGCGCAATAGTCTAGCTTGCGCGTCTAGTGGAAGCTCTCCAATCTCATCCAAAAATAAGGTGCCGCCATCTGCCGCCTCAATTAACCCCGCTCGAGCAGACACCGCGCCGGTAAAAGCGCCTTTCTCGTGGCCAAAAAGTTCAGATTCAATCAGGGACTCTGGGATAGCGGCACAGTTGATACATACGATCTCCTGATTACTTCGTCGGCTAAGTTCGTGGATCGCCTTGGCCGCTAACTCTTTACCGCTACCTGTCTCACCTTGAATCAAGACGCTTGCGTCAGTTGGAGCCACCTTGTCAATGAGGCCGAACACCTTTCGCATTGGTTGGCAGCGGCCATAAATCATGTCGCTGGCATTCTTGGATTGCCTGCGTTCTTGCGTAGTTGAGCGGTGAGAGTGCTTATTGAGAATGTCTTCAACCGATGACAGTAGGTCTGTCTCATCGTATGGCTTCGCGATGTAATCAACCGCTCCCAGTTTCATTGCTTCGACAGCTGAGCGTAAACTTGCGAAGCTCGCCATAACGAGGACTGGGATTTCGTGTGCGAGTGGAATGATGTCTGTCCCGGCTTGTCCAGACACGCGAAGATCGGTAATGATCAGATCAAAAGATGCGATTGGGAAATCGTCTACTGCTTGATTGATGGAGTGCACGTTCTCCACCTGAAAGTTATGACCGCTTAGTATCTCAACGAGTTCGGAGTATCCGTTGTTTTCATCTTCAATGACTAATATGCGTTGCATGAGCGTTTCTAATTCATCAGCGAGCTTTCATGATAACCAACCAAACGCAGCTCTGGCTAGCGACCTATATGACATAATCCTCATTTGGCTGAAAACGAGAGCGATCCCATTGATCCAGATAGTATGTCAGGTAATCTTCCGGTCGATTTGTGCCATTTGGAAATTCAAAGCCCAGCCATGATCCTAACAACGCTAGATTTTTGATTGGTGCTGTGTCGTCCACTGCGGGAGCAAGGTTCTGCTTAGAAAGCTTTTGTCCTTGAGTATTTGTCACTAAAGGGAAGTGGCCAAATTCTGGTGCCGCTGAATCCAATGAATCATATAATGCTAACTGCATCGGTGTGGAGCTTAGTAAGTCCATTCCGCGAATGACGTGAGTAATCTTTTGGTCGATGTCATCCGACACCACGGCGAGTTGATAAGAATATAAGCCATCACGTCGCTTGAGGATGAAGTCTGAATCTAGTTTCTCTGTTTTTGGGCCAAGCAGAACATCATTCCACTGTAGCGGCTTTTGCTTAGTTTGGAAGCGCACTGCGCCGTCTTTGGGTTGCTCCCCGTGAAATTTTCCGCAAGATGGCAAATGTTCACCCTTGCGGTCAGCAAGTTGCTTGCGGCTGCATGGGCAGTAATAGCAAAGTTTTGCGCTGAGAAGCGTAGCGAGTTGTTCTTCGTAGCGCTGAGCGCATGAAGATTGGTAGCGTACGTCTTGGTCCCAAGCCAGTCCGTGGGTTTCTAGAGTTTTTAAAATACGGCTTGCCGAGCCGGCTCGCTCTCGAGGGGGGTCGATATCTTCTATGCGAACTAGCCACTGTCCCTGGTTTTTGCGCGCGTCCAAGTAACTGATCAGAGCCGCAAGCAAAGAGCCCAAATGTAATGGGCCTGTAGGGGAGGGGGCAAATCGTCCTATGTATCCATGCATAAGAATAAGGGAAGCGCTTGCTCCCCTTTTCACTGAGTTGGCCGTTAAATGCCTACTTGGCTTTCTTTGATTTCCGCAAGGGTTTTGCAATCAATGCATTGTGTTGCTGTTGGCCGAGCCTCTAGGCGACGAATACCAATCTCAATGCCACACGATTCACAGAAGCCGTAGTCATCCGCTTCGATTGCATCGATCGTTTTGTCGATTTTTTTGATGAGTTTGCGTTCGCGGTCTCGCGTACGAAGCTCCAGGCTGAATTCTTCCTCTTGTGTTGCGCGATCCGCTGGGTCGGCAAAGTTGGAAGCATCTTCCTTCATGTGATCCACTGTGCGATCAACTTCTTCCATTAGCTCTTGCTTCCACTGCAGAAGAATTTGCTTAAAGTGCTGAAGCTGAGCATCGCTCATATATTCTTCGTCAGCAGAAGCTTCATAAGGTACGAATGTAGAAAATACGTCAGTTTTGTTTTCTGTTGCCGGCATGTTGTGATCTCTTTATTTCTTTCAAATACTGCGCCAAACAGGACAAGCCGGGTCCCTAAGCGCATGATTTGGCTCGCCACTAAGCAGCCAAAGTTAGCCTGCGAACGCTATCAGAATATTTTTAATTGTGCTATCACTTTGTGCAAGTAGCGCGACTGATTACCCATTTGCAGGTGTATCTCATCATATGCTCACCAAAACCTGATCATCCTCTACCTTGACCTGCACAGGCTCTAGGTATTGATTTAGGCATGGCCCATGAATACAAAGCCCTGTGTCGATCTCAAAAAGCGCTCCATGCATGGCACATTGAATGTATCTACCATCGGGCTCTAGAAATGTGTTCTCAGAAAATTCCAGATTCATACCAATGTGAGGACAGCTATTTCGATACGCTAACACGTTTGTGTTATTCATCACCAAGAAGCCCTCATGATCCTCAATCTCATAACCTAAAGTTTGAGCTTTTTTGAGATCTTCCAGGGAGCATACGTGATGGTAATGAGACATAAAAGCACCTTGGCTTTGCAGAAAACCGACTATACTAATGCGCTCTAAAGATTACTTGAAGCCGTAAACATGATAAGAAATTTTTTGTTAGTCGATGATAGCGCGATATCTCGTATGATGTTGAAAAGCTTGATAGAAGAAAATTTTGAAGATGTAATGATTTCAGAAGCGAATACGGCCGAGCAGGCGATAGAAAAATGCGATAGCATGAATTTTGAAGCGATTTTCCTTGATTTGAATATGCCAGGGCAAGACGGTTTGATGGTTGCTCCCAAGCTGCGGGAGCTCTGTCCTGACGCGAGTATTGCTTTGCTGACAGCTAATTTTCAGGAGCGCGTGAAATCCAAAGCAGAAGAAGCAGGCCTGCATTTCTACGCTAAACCAATCACGCTGGAGATTGTTGAAGATTTTATGACAAGGCTATAACCACAACCAACAAACGGAGCTGCTCTTTACTGAACAGCTTGTAAGCTGCAATATAAGCCTTACTCGCATATCCTTTGTATTTACCTCTAAGCGTGGACGTTTGATTTCCTATGGCGCAGCAAATTCTTAATCTTGTTCTTGATACGGTTACCTATTTATACCTGTTCGTGATTCTTCTCAGATTTATTCTTCAAGTATCAAGGGCCGATTTTTATAATCCAATTTCGCAGTTCGTCGTTAAGGCGACCAATCCTGTTGTTATTCCATTACGCAGGCTGATACCCGGTTTTGGTGGTATCGACATCGCGACAATCGTCTTCGCGTTTCTTTTTCAGCTCGTGATGTTGAGTCTTAAGTTTCTAGTTTTGGCTGGCGGGTTACCGCAAGTCGGCTCGCTCATCGCGCTGACGGTGATCCTCGTACTTGGGATGGTTCTAAAGCTCTATTTCTTTGCTTTGCTAATTATGATTATTTCGAGCTGGATTGCGCCGGGAAGTGCAAATCCCGCACTTGCTTTGATTAATCAAATTTGTGAGCCAGTGATGGCGCCGTTTCGTAAGCTTTTGCCTTCCATGGGAGGCCTAGACCTTTCACCCATCCTCGTTTTTCTTGTTTTGCAGGTGCTGGGCATCGTCTTGAATGGCCTAAGCCAGCAATTTGGTATGTCTTTTTCTCTGCTTTAGTGTTCTAGATCTCTTAACCGACCTGATCTGCTACACAATTTCACGTATGCGCCGTGGGAATTTCGCAAAGCTATCTATACTCAAGTAATCAGTAGTAGATAGGTAGTAGGCTGAAATGGTCATGGCTCATAACGCTAGTTCGCTCGACAAAATAGACAGTTTCCACAATTGGAAGCATGGTTTACTTGAGCAGATAGACGCGTATCGGCATTGGTTGTCTGAAACTCAGATGGCGTCAGAGGATATGCTGAATCGCTTAGTAAGGGCGAGTGAAGCACTCCAGAAAGATGAGTTGACGATTGCCTTTGTTGGCGAATTTTCGCGTGGCAAAACAGAGCTGATCAACGCCTTGCTACTTTCAGATTTTCAACAGCGTATTTTGCCCTCGAAAGCAGGACGCACAACGATGTGTCCGACCGAGCTGTTTTATGATCGGGTCCGAGACACGTCTTACCTAAGACTCCTGCCAATCGAAAGTCGACGTTTGAACCTAACCATTTCTGAGATGAAAGAGAAAGTGGATCTCTGGAATGAATTCTCAATTGAAAATGACCATCCTGAAACGATGGCCGCGGTCTTGCAAAAAGTCGCGGAGGTCGTTTCCGTTGAAGAAAGTGAGGCAAGAGCGCTTGGTTTCAGCGGAAGCTCTCTTGAGCGCGATCCTGTGAATCCGGAGAAGGTGCTTATTCCTCGATGGCGACATGCCGAGCTTAGTTTTAAACATCCCTTGCTTGAGCAGGGTCTGCGCATACTTGATACGCCCGGATTGAACGCATTGGGCTCAGAGCCCGAACTCACAGTAAGCATGATTCCAAACGCTCAGGCAGTGGTATTTATGCTTTCTGCCGACGCAGGTGTGACGGCCAGTGATATGCAGATGTGGACCGATCACATTGCAAAAACGGATGAAGAGCAAAGCAAGAGCTGTTATGCACTGCTCAACAAAATCGATGTTCTTTGGGATGACCTTCAGGGCGAAACGCACACCGCGGCGTCCATCGAGCGAGTTCGGCAGGATACCGCTCGTCGCTTAGGCATCGCCCCTGATTTTGTCTTACCGGTCTCTGCAAAACAGGCGTTACTGGCTAAGGTCAATGAGGACCAGGCTCTGTTGCAAAAAAGTGGGTTGGCAAAGTTTGAGAAGCTGTTGATGAATCAGTTGGTCGATGCGCGAGAAAAGCTTTTATATGAGTCTGCCATTGCCGATATTTCATCCCTTGTAGAAAGTAGTGAAAAAGTCATTACGCATCGTATTCAGAGAGCAAGTGACGATCTTGATCATTATCGTGACAGCCTTGAGGACATAGATTCTTTAAACCGGCTTGCTGATAAAACCCAGATTGCACACAATGACTTTTACAAGAAGTTGGTCGCTTTGCGCTCTAGTCGGCGCTTGATGATGTCACAAAAAGAGATTCTTAACGACTTGATCGGAATGCAACGCTTTGATGCACTTGCAGAGAGTGTGCGCACCGCGATGCAAGATTCTTGGAGTACAAAGGGTCTTATTTCGGCAATGACGAGCTTATTCGCAGAACTGGATCGCATGCTTGATGACCTTATGGTTGAGGTGCGCGTTGCTGAGAAAATGGTGCATACGATGTATGCACGATTCAAAAATGACCACAGTGCAGATCACCTTCATCCAGTTGAATTCTCGATCAAGAAGTATCGAGCGAAGTTAGTAGAGATCAAGCAGGGCTTTAACCGATACCGACGTAATCCAAAGCTGATCGTGACGGAGCAGAGCTTGGTTATTCGTCATTTCAAGAATGCGTTTGTTCACGACGTGCGAAATGTGTATGAGGCTTTAAGTCATGAGGCACTGTGTTGGGCTGATGATGCATTGTTGCCTTTGCTCCAATATACGGTAGAGCAGAAGCAAGGATTACAAGAGCAACTAGAAAACCTTAGAGAGCTCGCGAAAGAACAAAAAGGCAAGCGAGACGCCTGCGAATCCATGCAGCAGACGATTGAGCAGCTACAAAAGCAAAAAGCCTTTACCCATCAGATTGCCGAGCAGCTGCACGCCCATCCTAGCTAGCTACCCGGCAAGTTGCGTTGCCCGTGATGCGCGTTTACACTCCGCACTCATTGCACTGTTAATCATCAGGGAAAAACGCGCACGTGTCAGCCGACTCGGTTGGGCTAGTAGAGCCCAAAACCCACCATTTTGAAGAAGCACTCAAACTCGATTGCGGCAAAGCCCTGTCGCAGTACGATCTGATTTACGAAACCTATGGGACCTTGAATGCGGATTGCTCCAACGCGATTCTGATTTGCCATGCGCTTAGTGGCGATCATCATGCGGCTGGATATCACTCGGAAGATGATAAAAAACCAGGCTGGTGGGACAGTTGCATTGGGCCGGGCAAGCCGATTGATACCAACACATTTTTTGTTGTGTCATTGAACAATTTAGGTGGTTGTAAAGGAAGTACCGGGCCGACAACCAAGGATCCGGAAACAGGTGAACTGTATGGTCCTGACTTTCCAATAGTTACGGTTAGAGACTGGGTTGAAAGCCAAGCGCGTCTGGCGGATGTGTTAAATATTCAGGTTTGGGCGGCCGTCGTGGGTGGTAGCTTGGGTGGAATGCAGGCATTGAAATGGTCGCTTGATTACCCTGAGCGCGTAAAGCACGCTGTTGTCATTGCTTCGACTCCAAAATTGACGGCGCAGAACATAGCGTTCAATGAGATTGCGCGGAAGGCGATTACTTCTGATCCTAGTTTTCATGAAGGGCGTTATTATGAGCACGACACGGTCCCTGTTAAAGGGCTAATGTTGGCGCGCATGATCGGACACATCACCTATCTCTCTGATGAGGCAATGGGTGAAAAGTTTGGTCGTATCAAAAAGTCTGAAGCGTTCAATTTTGATTATGGTGTCGAGTTTGAGGTTGAGTCCTATCTGAATTACCAAGGTAAACGCTTCTCGAAAACATTTGACGCCAATACCTACCTATTAATGACCCGAGCGCTTGATTATTTTGACCCTGCTGGTGAGTTCGACGGTGATCTGGTAAAAGCGCTTGCGCCTGCGTCCTGTGGTTATTTTGTGGTTTCGTTTAGTACCGATTGGCGTTTTTCGCCTGAGCGATCAGAGCAGATGGTTGAGGCCATGGTGAAAGCCGGCAAGCGGGTAAGCTACTGCGAGATTGATGCCCCGCACGGGCATGATGCTTTTTTGATTCCCAATCCTCGTTATATGACGGCGTTTACCGCCTATATGCAGCGCGTCGCGAGGGAGCTCGAGCTATGAGAGGCGATCTAAAGATTATTAGTCCGTGGGTTGAACAACGCTCTACGGTGCTTGATTTGGGTTGTGGTGATGGCAGTTTGCTTGCCCATCTTCAAAACGAAAAATCTGTGAATGGCTATGGTATCGAAATCGATCCGAATCAGATTACGCGTTGCATCGAGAATGGCGTGAATGTGATTGAACATGATCTTGACGCCAAGGGCCTCGGTTCGTTTCAGGAGAATCAATTCGATACCGTCATTATGACGCAAGCGCTGCAAGCTGTGCGTCGTCCTGATGAAATGCTCGAAGAGATGTTGCGACTAGGTAAGCAAGGTATCGTGACTTTCCCAAATTTTGGCCACTGGCGCTGTAGGCAGTACTTGCTCTTCAATGGGAAAATGCCGATGTCGAAAACCTTGCCGCATACTTGGTTTAACACGCCGAATATCCACCTTTGCACATTTAAAGATTTTGAAATTTTGTGCGACCAAAAAGGCATTCGTATCGTAAACCGTTTAGTGGTGAACGCAGACTTTCGCGAGAAAAGTTTAGCGCGAATATGGCCAAACTTGTTGGCTGAGTTTGCCGTGTATCGTATCGAACGAAGATAATCTGGAGAAAACGGTCATGTTATCGAGAAATCATTGGATTCACGTCTGTTTGTTTATGCTTGGTATGCTGATGGCCGCCGACTCCTATGCCGAGCAGAAGAAGGTTTTTGCGGCGCCGGATGGCACCGAATATGAGGTGCATTACATCGCGTTCAACAGCACTTTCCTCCAGCCGGAGGTGGCTAGACAGTATGATTTGACGCGCAGCAAGGCGTTGGGTGTTGTTAATGTGAGCGTGCTCAAAGTAAACGAAAATGGGGTGAGAGAAGCGGTTGGTGCCATCGTTAATATGAATGCCAAAAACGACATCCAGCAGGTGCAGCATTTGAGTATGCAGCAGGTTATCGAAGGCAAGGCAATTTATTACATTGCGCAGTTGCAGTATCGGGAAGGCGAGATATTGACGTTTGATATCTCAGTATTTCCTCAAGGGGTTTCAGATCCGTTCAGGCTACGATTCAGCCACAATTTCTATAATGATTGAGCCAAAGATGGACATTGTTCTAGCAAGTGGAAACGCGGGAAAACTCAGAGAGATTGCCGCGCTTCTTGAAGGCCGTAGGCTCCATCTTATATCGCAAGCTGAGTTGGGTATTAAGAGTGCGGAAGAAACAGGCCTAAGCTTTATCGAAAACGCGATTTTAAAGGCGCGACATGCCTCCTCAGAGAGCGGTAAGCCTGCCCTTGCGGATGATTCCGGTTTGGCGGTCGATGCTCTGCAAGGTGCGCCAGGTATTTATTCTGCTCGATATAGCGGCTCAGATGCGACGGACCAAAGCAATATTGATCTGCTGCTTGAAAACTTAAAAGGGGTGCCAGTCGAACAGCGGCAAGCGACGTTCCATTGTGTACTGGTGTTCGTGCGACACCCTCTAGACCCCACACCAGTCGTTTGCCATGGAGTTTGGGAAGGGGTTATCGCTGAGCAGCCTTCAGGAGAAGAAGGGTTTGGCTATGATCCGGTTTTTTGGATTCCAGAATTAAACTGCACCGCAGCCGATCTAACGCGAGAGCGAAAGTCAGCGATTAGTCACCGTGGTAAAGCTTTAAAGCAGTTAAGTGAGATGCTGCCTGCACTCAACAGCCCGACTTAGGAGCACATTTGCGTCTTCCCCCTCTGAGTTTATACATACACCTTCCTTGGTGTGTAAAGAAGTGCCCCTACTGCGATTTTAATTCCCATGCCAGAACCGACTTGCCTGAAGAGGCCTATCTTCAGTCTTTGATCAAAGATCTCAAGCAAGAGCTGGTATATATTCAGGGGAGAGCAATCAGCAGTATTTTCTTTGGCGGTGGCACGCCAAGCTTAATGACGGGCGACTTCTATCTAAAACTATTTGATGCACTGCGTGCCCATTTGCGATTTGAGCCTGATATAGAAATCACGCTCGAAGCCAATCCCGGCGCTAGTGATGCCGAACATTTTAAAACGTATGCCAAGGCTGGTATCAACAGAATTTCTCTGGGTGTTCAGAGCTTTCAAAATCCACAGCTCGAAGCCCTGGGGCGTATTCATCGCTCTGACCATATTTATAAGGCGGTCAACGCGATTCGTGATTCTGGCATTGATAATTTTAACTTGGATTTGATGCATGGATTGCCGGATCAGAGCATTGAACTCGCGATGAATGACCTAGAGCAGGCATTTGCACTTCAACCCAATCACATAAGTTGGTATCAGCTGACGATAGAGCCGAATACCGAGTTTTTTTCTAGGCCGCCAGCTCTACCAAATGATGAGTTGCTGTGGGGGATTCTCGAGCAGGGAGGGCGCTTGTTAGCCGATCATGGCTATGGGCAATATGAAGTGTCCGCGTTTGCACAGAGCGGGCGACAGGCTCGCCATAACATGAATTATTGGCGTTTCGGAGACTACATTGGTCTTGGGGCAGGAGCCCACTCAAAAGTCACATTAATTGATAGTGGGCACTTACTCCGACATAGGAAGTCTCGCATGCCTGAAGCCTACATGGCGGATCGAGTGACCTATCGCGTTGGCGAGGAAGCAATTGAGCCTGAAGCTCAAAGCTTCGAGTTCATGATGAATGCTTTGCGCTTGAAGAACGGGGTTGAAGAGTCGCTTTTTGAAGATGTAACTCAGCTTGGCTTGAAGGACGTAGAGGCTGTACTCAAAGACCTACGCTCCGAAGGTTTGATGCATTCAACGCGTATTCAATTAACCGAGCGAGGCTTCCTTTTCCTCAACTCGGTGCTTGAGCGTTTTCTTTAATGCGACGTCTCGTTCACTCTGTTGATTGGAGCTTACAAGCTTGCCATTACTTTTTTCGCGGCTGCGATGGTGGCATCAATGACGTCATCTGAATGTGTGCTGGAAACGAATCCTGCTTCAAATGCCGATGGGGCCAGGTATACCCCTTCTTCAAGCATTCCGTGGTAGAAGTGTTGGAACTTATCTAAATCACACTCAACAACTTGTTCATAGAAGTTGATTTGTTGCTCTGTCGTGAAGAAAAATCCAAACATCGATCCCGCTTGATTGAAGCTCATCGAAGTGCCGGTTTCTTCAGCAGCCTTGCGAAGGCCATCCACAAGACGTGTCGTTTGAGCGATTAATCTGTCATAGAACCCTTCTTCGCTGATTTCGTTAAGCATGGTCAAGCCGGCTGCCATCGCGAGCGGATTGCCCGACAGGGTACCTGCCTGATAGACCGGGCCAGTGGGCGCAATGTAATCCATGATGTCGGCACGACCGCCGAAGGCCCCAACGGGTAATCCGCCACCGATCACTTTTCCTAACGTGGTGAGATCGGGCGTTACTTTAAAGTGACCTTGGGCGCCTGCGAGAGAAACTCGGAAACCGGTCATCACTTCATCAAAGATCAATACGGTTTTATATTCATCGCAGACCGTGCGTAAACCTTCTAAAAAGCCTGCAACCGGAGGAATGCAGTTCATGTTACCCGCGACTGGCTCCACGATGATGGCTGCTACCTCTTCACCGATTTCGGCAAAAGCTTGTTTGACCGAGTCTAGGTCATTAAAGCGAAGCGTAATGGTATGTTCGGCTAGACTTGCCGGGACGCCTGGGGAGTTAGGAACCCCAAGAGTCAGTGCGCCAGAACCTGCTTTAACGAGCAGTGAGTCTGAGTGGCCATGATAACAACCCTCAAATTTAACAATTTTGTCTCGCCCGGTGAAACCGCGCGCAAGACGAATTGCACTCATCGTTGCTTCGGTACCTGAGCTCACCATGCGAACCTTTTCTATTGATGGCACCAACGAGCATACTTTCTTTGCCATGCGTGTTTCGAGCTCTGTTGGTGCACCGTACCCCAAGCCTTGTATCAATTGCTTTTGAACCGCATCTACAACGCTTTTATTCGCGTGACCGGTAATCATCGGACCCCATGACCCAACATAATCGATGTAGCGTTTTTCATCGGCATCGAACAAGTACGGGCCTTCGCCCTTTTCGAAGAATAGCGGGCTGCCGCCAACACCTTTAAAAGCACGTACTGGCGAGTTTACGCCCCCAGGAATAACGGTTTGTGCATCAAGAAAAAGGTCCTCAGAACGAGACATGTCTTACTCCAATATTAATAAAGTGAGGCAAACGCCCGAGCGCTTGCACGAATAGATGGTTGCCCGAACACGCCCGAAATGACGGCCAGCATGGTTGCTCCGTGATGACGCACTTGTAGAGCGTTTTCAGTGTTGATGCCGCCGATGGCACAAATTGGTACCGGCAGTTTACTCGCCTCTTGCAAAGTGGCAAGTGAGCACGGCTTTGCTGAGGGCTTGGTCGGTGATGGAAACATTGCGCCAAAAGCGCAGTAATCAGCGCCTTGATCAATAGCCTGACTCGCCAATTCAAGTGAGTTGTGACAGGTGACACCGAGAATCTTTGCTCCTAGCTTTTGGCGTATTGTCTCGATTGCGCCGTCACTTTGACCGATGTGTATGCCGTCCGCATCACATGCGAGGCATAGCTCCACAGAGTCATTAATTAGAAAGCTTGCGCCATACTCTCGCGTAACGGATCTTAGTTGTTTGGCTTCAGCTAGCTGTTGATCATAAGGCGCTGTTTTATTTCGATATTGAACAATCCGCGCGCCCCCAATCAAGGCCTCTTCTACGGCAGATCTTAGTGCTTCTTTGCCGGCAGGGATGAGTTTGGGGTCAGTGATAATGTAGAGCCCTTTCAATTTGTCTGAACTCATAGAGTCGGTTTTACCACAACAAGAATGACGACAACGACGAGGATAAGCACCGGAAACTCATTAAACCAGCGGTAATAGACGTGGCCCTTGCTATTGTCATCGGCCGCAAAGCGCTTGACCATGCGCCCACATAGACCGTGATAGGCTGCAAGAACGAGTACCAAAGTGAGTTTTATATGGAACCATGCGCTCGCGAGGTAGTATTCGGGAGAATAGCTAATGAGCATGCCGCCAAAGATAAACGTTGCAATCATGCTGGGAGTTCCGATGCCTCGATATAACTTACGCTCCATTATCTTGAAACGCTCAATACTAAGCTTGTCTTCAGCCATTGAGTGATAAACAAACAAGCGAGGCAGATAAAATAGTGCAGCAAACCAGCAAACCATGGCGATAATGTGAAAGGCTTTAAACCACAGCATAAGGATTAATTTCCTGTGTATTGGTAGTAACGGTTAATATCATTTTGAGTCAACACACCCAACGTTCGTTTAAGGCCTCCACTATCGCGTTCAACGATTAAGGCCCCTTTTGCCTCTTTGTTTAAGGTTTTCAGGGCCTCTTCGAGCGTGGCTTGATAATAGATGTGAGCAAAGTCCTGCCGATGTGCAGGGATCTCAAGTAGCGCAATGCTTGCATGTTTTTCGTTTTCTGCCTCGTGTTTTGCGTCTTTTTCATCCTGAGGTTTGTTTTGTTCCATATAACGAACGAGATCAACCGCCGGCAGTAAAGAGACTGGAATATTTTTGTCGTTGTGAATAATGACCCAGTGGGGTCCTTGCCTAAGAATTTCTTCCGCTTCTTGCCATTCAACATGTTTTTGCGCTCGGGCGAACTTTCGATCCATGATCGCAAGCACGCTCACGCTGCGCAGAGCTTGAACGGTTGGGCTACTGTTGTAGTTTAAACCTTGCGCTTCGAGCATCGTGATGAAGACCGATTTTTGTTTGAACACCGTACTAGCGAACATGCTAGATACAACGATCACTAACATTCCAGGCAAGATAATATTTGGATTTTGTGTTAGCTCGAGAATTGCCATTAGAGCTGCCAAGGGCGCTTGGAGGACCGACCCCATCATTGCACCCATACCTAGCATGGCGTAAAAACCAGTCGATGAGGCAATATCCGGCATCAGCCATTGCGCGATAATACCAAGTGCCCCGCCAGTCGTTGCCCCGATGAATAGGGTTGGACCGATCATACCGCTAGGCATCCCAAGACCAAGTGTCGTCGCAGTTACCAGCAGCTTGGTCAGTGCAATACCGCACAATAAACCCAAAGCGATCTGGCCGGTAAAGGTATGGTTTACGGTGTCATAGCCAATGCCCATAATTTCAGGAAATAAATAGGCCCCGCTTGCGGTGATCATGCCGGCTAGCGTAATACGAAAGAAAATGTTCACCTTGAGTGCTTTCATAGACGTTAGCAGCAGGCGAACAAATATCGCTGAAATACATCCTATGATCAGTCCGCACAAAATAATGTAGGGAATTTCAAACGGAGAGCTTAAGTAAAGCTGCGGGACAAAAAACGCAGGCTCTGGGCCATAAATGATTTGAGATGCGAAGGCTGCCGTGACCGAGGCAATAATAATGGGTGTAAAACCAATCAGGCTATACTCCATAAGTACCACTTCCATCGCAAAGATAACGCCAGCAATGGGAGTGTTGAATGACGCTGAAATGGCAGCCGCGCAACCGCAGGCTATCAAG
This sequence comes from Oleiphilus sp. HI0080, assembly GCF_001635135.1. Classification (NCBI taxonomy): domain Bacteria; kingdom Pseudomonadati; phylum Pseudomonadota; class Gammaproteobacteria; order Oceanospirillales; family Oleiphilaceae; genus Oleiphilus; species Oleiphilus sp. HI0080. Next base: position 5,312 of record NZ_LWFU01000986.1, on the reverse strand, counting down.
ATCCGAATGCTGTTGTTCGGAAGCTTAAAGTACTGCCCCATAATACTCGCGGCTGCAGAGCCAAGATGCACCGCTGGCCCCTCTCGTCCTGAAGATTGCCCGCTGGCAATCGTAAGAAATCCCGCTAAAAATTGAACAAATAGCGACTTCACTGACATGTAGCCTTGATGGTACGCAAGGCGTTCCATGACATAGGTGACCCCCGTCTTTCGATAAAGAACGCCAATCTTGAACCAGATAGCGCCGATAAGAATAGCGCCGCCGAGAGGTAATGTGATCCTCAATAATTCGGACAGGCCTTCAAAGTTTTCAGGGTCGCCCTCTGGGAGGTAAAGCGATAACGCCGATTCTATGCTCCAGCGAAACAAGATAATTACAAGCGTGGTGATTATCCCAACGAAAAAACCCAATAAAGCGAGCTGAGGAAGGGCATCCGCTGCGCCCAAACGTTCACGAAAACCGTGCTTGTAGGTGTCGAGCTTTGCTCCAAAAGGCATAAGATTTGCTGACCAAGGGTTATCGGTGGATGGGTGCCTCTTATTCTAACCTGTTCGCCGTTATACGTTAAAGAACGGCATCATTTTTCCTTAGGCGGCATGCTACAATGTGCTCTATTTGGTTCAAGAAATAGGAGTATCGAGTGATTAAGGCGGGAATAGTTGGGGCGACCGGATATACAGGCTCCGAATTACTTAGGCTATTGGCTTTGCATCCTGAAGTTGAAGTTCATGCCGTATGCTCGCGAAGTGATGCAGGGACTGCTGTTAGTGATATGTTCCCGAATTTGAGGGGCTTTGTTGATACTGCGTTTTGTGAGCCAACGGCGGCGAACCTAAATGGCTGTGATGTCATCTTCTTTGCGACGCCGCACGGTGTTGCTCAATCAATGATGGCAGATATTCTTGCGATTGGAGCCCGTGTTGTTGATCTCTCAGCTGATTTTCGTATCAAAGACCAGGCGACTTGGGAACAGTGGTATCAGCAGCCGCATAACAGCCCCCAGCTTATTGACGAGGCCGTCTATGGATTGCCTGAGGTCAATCGTTCTGAAATCCGTTCGGCGCGAATTCTTGCTTGCCCCGGCTGCTATCCGACCGCAATACAGCTTGGTCTCGTTCCGCTGCTCGAGAACAAACTAGTCACATTGGAGAATTTGATCGCGGATGCGAAGTCTGGCTTGAGCGGTGCAGGACGAAAAGCGAGCGTTGGTAGTTTGTTTGCCGAAAGTGCTGACAGCTTTAAGGCTTATGGTATTAGCGGCCATCGCCATCGTCCTGAGATTGAGCAGGGTTTGAGCTGGGCAGCAGGAGAGGCTGTTTCTCTGACTTTTGTGCCGCATCTTGTGCCGATGATTCGAGGCATAGAGGCGACCCTTTATGCTCCGCTGAACGAAGCAGGTAAAGCATTGAATTTGGAAGAGTTTCAGCATTTATTTGAACAGCGCTACTCAAATGAGCCATTTGTCGATGTCATGCCGCTCGGTTCTTTGCCGGAAACCCGCAGTGTCAAGGGCTCAAATATTTGTCGTATGGCAATTCACAAACAAGAAGGCAGTGACTTGTTGATTATTAGTTCGGTTATCGACAATCTCGTCAAAGGCGCGTCCGGACAAGCAGTTCAGAATATGAATATTATGTTTGGTTTTGATGAAACCTGTGGTCTTCAACTTGTTCCACTGAGCCCTTAGACCAATGGCCAAGCACAGCGCTCATGACAAAATGGTCCTGGTTCGGCACAAGCCCGGTCGACGACGAAAACTGAGTATTCAGGTTGCGCTGTTGGCCTTGGTTTGTGCGAGTGCCGCTTATTACATTGGCGTATTTGAGATGCAAATTCGCCATCAGGCGGCGGTAGAGAGCCTCTCTTCTTTGTCGGACCAGCACCGAGAGGTGCTTGAAGAGAACGCACTATTAAAACAGCAGGTAGAGAATTTTAGGCAAAGCGATGCGATCAACGAGCGCGCGAAGCAGGAAATTCAGGCGACGATTGGGCAGTTGAGAGAACGGATTGCCCAGCTACAAAAAGACGTGACGTTTTATCAAAGTATTATGGCCCCGTCGAAGAATAACAAAGGCTTACAAATTCAATCGATCGAATTAGCGGCACTAGAGCAAAACAGGCGCTATGCTTACAAGATTGTATTGGCACAAGTCGCCAGCCGTCGGAGCTATATCCAAGGTGTGGTTGCGGTAAATCTGGTTGGCAAGCAGGATTCTGAAAGTGTCGTCATACCGTTGCGCGATGTTTCGTCTGTTCAAGAGCTGGGTATGAAGTTTCGTTTTAAATACTTTCAGGAGTTTGATGGCAAGATTTCTTTGCCGGAAGGGTTTGAGCCAGAGCAAATTCAAGTGGTTGCCCAAAGTAAGGGTAAAAATGCTTCAAGGATAGAATTAAATAGTGCGTGGCTAGAGTTGCTTCCTGACTACACGAAGTCAGAGAGTAGTGAAGCACCGGCTACCGACAGTTAAGAGGTTTCTATGTGGGGAAAGAATAAACGCAAGTCTGTATCGAAGGCGCATAGCGCGACATTTGATACCCTGATCAGCAGTAAAACAACCATCGACGGCGATCTTCAGTTTGCCGGTGGCCTACATATTGATGGTTTCGTGAAAGGCACGATTCGCGCATCTGAGGACAATGAGGCCGTCGTACGTATCAGTGATATTGGTGAGATCGATGGCGATGTTTATGCACCGCATATCATCATTAATGGCACCGTTCATGGTGACGTCTATGCATCGAGCCATATAGAGCTCGCGGAGAACGCATCGATAAAAGGTAACGTCTATTACCACCTTATTGAGATGGCGATGGGTGCCGAAGTAAACGGTAATCTTGTGCATCGCAAAGAGCCAGAGAGGCACGAGAACGATGCCCCAAAGAAGCAAAACGAACCGACGGGTAGTGATGCCATAGAGCTTAAGGCTGTTAGTTCGTCCGCAAGTAAATAGGAATACTTGACTAAATTTGTCGGATAAGCAGATAATTGCCGGCCGAGAGAGCAGTCAGGAGTTCCGATGAGCGTTGTCCAGTCACATATCCCTTCTCCATTGATCTTTACCGATGCGGCAGCAACCAAGGTAAAGAACTTGATAGAAGAGGAAGAAAACCCAGCATTGAAGTTACGTGTTTACGTGACTGGAGGTGGCTGTTCGGGGTTTCAGTATGGCTTTTCTTTTGATGAAGAGTTAGCCGACGACGATACGGTGATTGAGAACATGGGGGTGAATCTTGTTGTTGACCCGATGTCGTATCAGTACCTCGTTGGTTCGACAGTCGATTACAGCGAAGGTCTAAAAGGCGCTCAGTTTGTAATCAATAATCCAAATGCGACGACAACCTGCGGCTGCGGATCGAGTTTTACCATTTAGTTTGAATCGCGATCGAGTAAGAGAAGCGCTTTCGTCGCTTCTCTTAGATGTCTTTCCCAGGCTTTCTTGCCACCTTCCTCCGAAACAACGCCATCATCTCCCAACAAGATATAGCGAATCAGACCTGTCATGTCTGTGTTCTCCTTTGCCGATGGTTCAGTACAAGACAGTACTATAAGACTTTGTAGCTCCGGCCAGCAGTCCCAAGGTGCTGATTTTGATTCGGCGAAGCGATGCAGTTTGTTAAGCGCGGACGTATCGAGTTTAGCGTGCAGGGGCTTAGTGTCGATTTCAGTTAGCAGTCCTGCGATTAACTTTGGGTCAATGTCTTTGTAGAAATGCGCTAACCCACTGATCAAATGTTGGTGGAAATACCCTTGATGCTGGTCGCATAACGAGGTTGTTTTTCGCTCCAAGGGGTTTACCAGCATTGCCGACCTTAAGCCGCTAGAGGCATCGGCTTTGTAGCTGAGGCGTAGGCATCGATAGCCGGCACGTTGCCAGAAACGCAATAGCTCTGCATCAGCGCCAAAACTTACGGTGCAGGCAGAGAATGTATTTTGTTGTGCATACTCGTGAACCTGCTTCAGTAGGGCGCTTCCTAGACCATGATTTTGTTGCGTAGGATGAACTACAATGCGCATGACACGCAGCGAGCGTTGCTGCAGCCAACGGCTGTCTGAGTAAAAGCTGGCAAGGGCTTGGGGCAGTAAGCGTCCTTTGAGGCGGCGTTTGCCCGACAAGATGTCATCAGCTAGAAGCGCATCTTGCGCCTCCGGTATGTCTTCATCTATGCACAAGGCGGCTGCGGCTATGCCCCCAGCTGTTTGCATTACAGCAATGTGTAGCGAAGGGCTATCGAGTAATAGTGCCAAATCTGAAGGTCGCGTTTGATAGTGTGCCAAAACGAGCAGAGAGAAGACTGTGCGAATCTCTTGTTCTTTGTTATGTAAATCCGTTGGCCGAAACCAGGTTGTCGTTGGCGTATCATCGGCCTTAGATGGCTCCAATTTGTCAAATGGCGCATTAAGAATAAAGGCGTCATTGATGGTTTTTTCCAGAGCACAGCTGCTCGCCCAGCGAATCGGCTCTTCCAGCGTCAAGAACTTAGGCTGCTGCTTGCAGCGCTCGAGTATTTTATGGAGTTTCAGGTCAAAGCCGCGACCGCTTCCCTCATAGCCATGGAGTGTGCTCGCCAGTACTACTCGGGAATAGCGTCTAATAATGCTTTCTAGCACTGTTAGAGGCATGCTGGCCGCTTCATCAATTAGGACAAGCGCACATTCAAGTTTGCTATCGATCACCGCATTACTGGGCATGATCTTTAGCTTGGAGTGATCATCTGGGTTGTGTAGGTGTTGTGTGAAGTGCTTTCGCAGTACTTCGACGGATGTGCGTTGGTCGCTGACCAATACGATATTCCGCGTACGGTCCTGGTTGATCAACATTGCGGAGGCAACGCCTAGCGCGGTGGATTTTCCGCGTCCTCGATCTGCGCGAATGACGACAGGTCTATTGCGATGCCCAGTGACAGCATGTTCAATTCGTTCAACGCATTTCATTTGGCCTGGGTTGAGATGTATCGACTGGCTCTCAGCATATTGCGGAGGGGATTGTTGAATCCGCTCCTGCGGTAACTCATTGACCAAAGATTCAATGGCTTGTGTAAATCGTTTTTCATTTAATACAAGTGTGTTTGGACTCTCGCAGAATATTTGATACCAACGTTTCGCGGAGGGAAGCATTATTGCATCGGGGGAGGCGAGAGAGAGCAGTACGCCACCGCCGGCAAGCGTGCCGCTTAAAGCCGCTAGCGCATCTGGATTGGTAGCGGCAAGCAAGTCCCAAACCAAGAGCGACGTTTCTGTTCCGAGGCAAGTCTTAAACTTAGGTGGTTGTATCAGGGCATCGTTCGTTTCCGAAAACAGTAAGCGCTCATCG
>NZ_LWFU01000985.1:0-967 GCF_001635135.1 Oleiphilus sp. HI0080 | reverse complement strand
CTATATCCGGTGTTTCTGCACTCCAAACATCCAACAGGTTTACAAGCGCTTTTCGGCTGACTGGTCTTCCATGGCGCGGTCAGTTCTGCCCACGCTGTTGCGTCAAGTTTGGTCTTGGTCTTGCAGTTAGGGCACAACGTACGCACAAGCCTTTGCGCCATCACCCCGAGTAAGGTCGCGCGAATTAAATAAGGTGGAATGCCGAGTTCAAGCAGACGGCTGACGGAGCTCGGCGCGTCGTTAGTGTGCAAGGTGGAGAGCACCAAATGGCCGGTTAATGCAGCCTGCACAGCCATCTCGGCAGTTTCGAGATCTCGAATCTCGCCAACCATGATGATGTCCGGATCTTGTCGCATAAGTGCTTTTAAACCGTCAGCAAAGCCCAGATCAATGTTGTTTTGAACCTGCATTTGATTAAACGCAGGCTCGATCATTTCAATTGGGTCTTCGACAGTACTGACGTTCACTTCTTGCGTTGCAAGCTCACGTAGCGTGGAGTAAAGCGTAGTGGTTTTACCGGAGCCTGTCGGGCCTGTTACCAGCACAATGCCGTAAGGTTGTTTGGTCATTGCTCGCCAACGATTTAGATCTTCATTAGCAAAACCAAGATCGGCAAAGGTGCTTTGCAGTACCTGCGGGTCGAAAATACGCATGACCAGCTTTTCGCCGAAAGCGGTAGGTAGGGTGGATAAGCGTAACTCTATCTCTTTGCTGTCAGCGTTTTTGGTCTTAATGCGACCGTCTTGTGGCTTGCGTTTTTCGGCTACGTTTAAGCGGCCTAAAATCTTCAGCCGACTCGTGACCGCTATCCCGACTTTTGCAGGAAACTCGTAAACAGGATGCAACACGCCGTCAATTCGAAATCGCATATTCACGATTTCTCGACGTGGCTCAAGATGTATATCGCTTGCACGTTGGTCATACGCGTATTGCAGCAACCAGTCCACAATGTTCACGATGTGTTGGT
>NZ_LWFU01000984.1:0-1064 GCF_001635135.1 Oleiphilus sp. HI0080 | reverse complement strand
GATACACCCCAGGCTTTATCATTCCCCATACCTCAAACCGAGCAGGCGCCGACCTACCGACTCAAGCAAGACAACAACGACCATCACCCCTACAGCGCCCGCCATAACAGTAAGTGCCTGCTGCACGATTTCCATGTGAGATTGCGCCAAGGCATAGGCTGCGACCAAAAATGCTGGTGCGAGCCAAAAGCCTCCCGAGACAATATTCATGGGCGTCAGCAAAGTCACTGCAACCACAATCCTAAGGACGCGTCTCGTGCGGCGCCACTTGAGGTTTCGAGTTAAGCGCCAAAAGACGATCATCGCCCCAACGGCGGAGAGAAGATAAATGAGCCAGGCAATAGTATAAGAAGACAATAAAGCCACAATCAGTTTTCCGTTTTAAACTCGTCGATAATATAAAGCTCCAACTCTTGCGCAGGAACTTCAGTTTCAGAAACAACACGACCTACGACAGACATACCCGCCTTGTGGATGCTTTTAAAATCACCAGAAACCAGATGATGCCAATCTGGCAACCTGCGCCCCTCAGCAACAATGCGATAAGCGCAAGAACTGGGCAGCCAACTCAGCTCATCCAGATTCCCCTGCGTTAGGTCAAGACAGTCAGGCACATAATGTAGTCGTTGTTCGTAAACAGAACAGCGACACGTATCGAGATCAAGCTTCTCACACGCGACAGATGTATAAAAAATTTCATCCGTCTCTTCGTCCTGCAACTTGTGCAAGCAACACTTTGCACAACCGTCACAGAGAGATTCCCACTCGCCAACGCTCATTTCAGCGAGCGTTTTAAGCTCCCAAAATGGTACTTTGGCATCAGCCATTTAACGCATCTCGCGGTGCCATTGCCAGATTTGCATCCGCATCCTGATCTGTCGGCGGCATCTGAAGATAAAAACTCTGCTCCTCGATCGCAGCCAACACTTTTTCTGAATCTGCGCGCGCGAGTTTTTTCTCGGGCGTCAAAACAATATCCATTACTTTTGTGGGAGACCCAAAAGCCAGCATCAAGCCCTCAGGCAGCTTGCTTACATCCTGCGAGCGATCGACATACAAGTACA
>NZ_LWFU01000983.1:0-961 GCF_001635135.1 Oleiphilus sp. HI0080 | reverse complement strand
GTAGAAGGTGTAACAGGGTCGCTCTATTTACTGGAAACAGATTCAAGCCGAATTGTGCTTGATTGCGGTTTATTTCAAGGCGGGCGTAAAGAAGAAGAGGCGAATTCAAAACCTCTGCCGTTTGATCCGAGCACCATCGATGCTGTCGTTATATCGCACGCGCACTTGGATCATTCCGGTCGTATTCCTTTGTTGGTCAAGGCTGGGTATGACGGGGTTATTCATATGACATGGCCGACATGCGAGCTAGTGGACGTTTTGCTCAAGGATGCAGCATCTTTGCAAGAACGGGATGCGGAGTGGGAGAGTCGTCGCCGTCGTAGAGCAGGCAAGGAAGATATAGAGCCTCTTTACACGACCGAAGACGTGCTCGATGCGCTCACCTATTGCAAAGGCAGCGATTATTATCGCGATGTTAAAATCACATCCGATGTTCGCGTTCGATTTCTAGATGCAGGGCATATTCTTGGCTCTTCCATTGTCGAGCTCTATATCAAAGAAGCCGGGATAGAGAAAAAGCTCGTTTTCTCAGGTGATCTCGGCAATTCGCAGGCGGCCTTGCTGCGTGATCCCGATATTGTTGAGTCGGCAGATGTGGTAATGATGGAATCAACCTATGGCGATCGTGATCATCGCTCAATGGAGGAAACGCTCGAAGAGTTTGAGAGTATCATTGAGGACGCCTCAAAGAATGGCGGTAATATTCTCATACCATCATTCGCCGTCGGCCGAACGCAGGAAATTATTTTTCGTCTTGGTGAGCTTTATCAGCAAGGTAAACTGAGACATCAGGTGGCGTATCTTGATAGTCCGATGGCGATCTCGGTGACAGAGATTTATCATCGATACAGTGATATCTATAACGAAGAAGATCTGGATACCATTGAGCACCCCACCTTGCCCTCGTCAAAACGACATAAGAGTCTGCATACCTTTTTACCGATACTTCGTTACTCCTGTA
>NZ_LWFU01000982.1:0-780 GCF_001635135.1 Oleiphilus sp. HI0080 | reverse complement strand
CTCCTGTCGTTGCCTTGGCCTTGCTCGCGTTTTTTCATGAGTCGGAGGTGGCAGCAATACCAGATCAGGCGACTTCTTTTGAAACAGTAGAAAACACCCAAGAAAACTCAAAGGCAAGCCAAAAGCCGCTTCTCAAAAGACCAACAGCAGCCCTAGCAATGCCAAAGACAGCTTCGACTCAAGAAGAGGAGCAACCACACTCAAGCCCGCTGTCACCCATTGAACAAATCCGCGCAATCAAGAACAAGACAGCGCTCCATGAAGCCGTTTTGAAAGATCACGAGACGTTCACTCGTTATCCAAGTGACAATGTTCGTTTTGATCGCTTAGAACGCGATCCAGTCTCAATGGTCTATGAAACGCACGAGCGAACGACTGAAAGCAATGATGGGACAGCATCAATAACCGCATGGTCCGATAAGAAGTATCTACTTCAAGGCGAGTCAGTTCAGCTCTCTGCTCGTGTAGACGATGGCGCAAACCGCGGCATACAAAATAAAATGATGAGCGCGCTATACCTCAACGAGTCGCTATCACTTGGAACGTTCGAGCTAGTAGACAATGACAACGATGGAACCTATTCGCTAACACTTGCCTCCGAACAAACGCAGAACTGGCAACCAGGCATCTACAAAGCCCTGATAGCGAGCGATCATAAGGCGCTTTCTGAAGCGGTTAGCTTTGTCATCTCCCCACCGATCATTGAGTTAACAGGCGAATATCGCGAGCACATCACAACAAAGGGCGATCTACTATTTGAAATAGAAGTCAACGTCGCCG
>NZ_LWFU01000981.1:0-1643 GCF_001635135.1 Oleiphilus sp. HI0080 | reverse complement strand
TACAACCGATCTAGCGCCACTGAACGAAGCGATTCCAGCGGATGTTGTCGCGATGGTAGAAGAGAAAAAAGCGGCATTGAAGGCGGGCGAAATGCGCGTATTTGATGGCCCAGTTGTAAACCAAGCTGGAGAAGAAGTGATTCCAGCGGGCGGCACAATGGATGACGGTGCGCTTCTTGGCTTTGATTTCTACGTGCAAGGCGTAGAAGGCAAATTGCCACAGTCTTAATTCAAGGCGAACGATTCGCTGAATAAGGCAGTTAGCAGCGAGCTACTGTTTCCGAATTGCGGTAGCTCGCACTTTTTATAAAGCACCATAAGTGCTGTATTAATGAAAAACTAAGGTAGAGAAATGAAACAACTAAAAACCATCGCTGGTGCAGCAGCACTCGCAGCTGCAGTAGCAGCACCCGCTCAAGCTGAGCAGTTTTGGGCTGACAACAGTGTAACCGTGCTACACAGTGCTGATTACTACAACGTTGGCCATGCTTTCGGCGCTCCGCAGAAAACCATGGAAATGACGACAATGACCGTTGAACACGCTTCGGGTCACGATTGGGGTGATGCCTTCTTCTTCGCTGATCGACACAATGGTAAAGGTTCATTTGGTGACTTTAACGAGACATACGCAGAGCTTTCTCCTCGTTTTAGCCTAAGCAATATGACGGGTTCTGAGCTGAAAGCGGGCCCTGTAACTGACGTATTGATTGCGACGACCTACGAGTTCAGCTCAGACAGCACAGGCTTCTCGCAAGATAACTACCTTTACGGTGTAGGCTTGAACTGGGATCTTCCGGGTTTTGCGTTCTTCCAAACGAACTTTTTCTACGCGAATAACGAAAACATTGATGATGATCTTCAGTTGACGGTTGTATACGGTGTTCCATTTGCTACGGGTGATGTTGATTGGATGTTTGATGGCTACATCGATTGGTCATCTGCACAAGAAGATCACGGAGCAGACTTTCACTTCAACCCGCAACTACGTGCTGATATCGGCAAGTTCATGGGGATTACCAAATCTAAGCTTGAAGCGGGTATCGAGTACTCATACTGGCACAACAAGTTTGGTGTGAAGAGCGATGACGCAGAATCAGCAGTTAGCGCTTTGATCAAGTACCACCTGTAAGTATGATTGTTAGTGGTTAATCATACTGCTAGCGATAGCAGCTAGTAATGGTATCGAATAATTGTAGCTAACAGTATGTTCGTAGCGAGCTTCAGGGCGTGGCCCTTAAAGCTCGTTATCGATCCCCAGAACAACAAACAAAGATGTAGAACAACATGAGCGATAAAGATAGCGCACAAAAGACCGGTAAAATCCGAGAGCAGAATCGTAAAAATATTCTGGCTGCTGCTGAAGACTCTTTTGTTAAAAACGGGTTTAAAGGAACCAGCATGCAATCCATTGCCGATGCTGCAGAACTGCCTAAAGCCAACGTTCTCTACTACTTTAAAAGCAAGCAAGCGCTTTACTTGGCGGTGCTTGATGAGATTATCCGACGTTGGGACGAGTCGATCGACGATATGAGCGAAGGCGATGACCCAGCTGAAGTACTTGGTAACTACATCCGCGCAAAAGTTGATCTAGCCATTCAATACCCGAATGCGTCCAAGATTTTCGCACTTGAAATCATTCAAGG
>NZ_LWFU01000980.1:0-1152 GCF_001635135.1 Oleiphilus sp. HI0080 | reverse complement strand
TGTGATGCTTAATTTTTGGGCCTCATGGTGCGGTCCTTGTAGACAAGAAATGCCGCTGATGGATGACATCTATGAAAAATATCAAAAATTCGGCTTCACCATACTCGCGGTGAATGTTGATGAAGATTCTGCCGATGCGGATCGCTTTCTTGATGCCGTTCCAGTGACCTTTCCGATTCTCTATGACAATGAGAGCCGGATAAGTGAACTGTATGGCGTAGACGCAATGCCGACGACAATTATGATCGATCGCGAAGGCAATGCGAGGTTTTTACACCGTGGCTATAAGCCCGGGTACGAAGACGATTACCTTAAACAAGTTAAGAAGTTAATCCGCGAATGATGTTCATAATCAAACAACGCATTCAGCCTTCCGGTAACGATCGGGCTACGGGGCGAAGTTTGTTCGCTCGATCAAAAGGCAAGGCTAAGTGCCGGATCGCTCCTTTCTTTACTGCTGTTGTCGTCTTGTTTGGCGCTACGGTTAGCGGCTGCGCAGATATCAAACCGTGGGTGAAACCCTACGAGCGAGACAATCTCGCAGACCCCATCATGAGCCTAAGCCGTCATGGTTATGCAGACGCGTATATGCATCATGTTTATCAAGCACGAGAAGGTGCGAGAGGTGCTGAAGGTGGCACAGGGGGAGGCTGTGGGTGTAACTAAAAAATCAGTTAAGGTATTCGCTCACCTGGTTGCCGCCCTCACGAGCATAGCGCTTTATAGCGTCAACACCTTTGCAGCGACGTTACCACCAGATGCGGTTGATATCATGCATCATCGCTATGATGGAGGGGGCATGGAGATTAGCGGCCCATCTGTTCTAGTGCGAAAGAGTATTGGGCCACAAGTGTCCGTAACAGGTCATTATTACGTCGATTCAATTTCGGCGGCATCTGTTGATGTAATCGCGACGGCAAGCGAGTACGAAGAGGAACGGACAGAATTTAGTGGCGGAATAGACTTTCTGCACGAGAAAACGATTCTTAGTGGTGGGTATACCAATAGTAGCGAAAACGATTATGAAGCAAACACCGCGTATTTTTCGGTGGCTCAAGACTTCTTTGGTGATCTGACCACCTTGTCGCTCGCTTACGCTCGTGGTTGGGACTCTGTCGGGAAACGGGGGCAGGCAGAAAGCGACTGGAAAGA
>NZ_LWFU01000979.1:0-513 GCF_001635135.1 Oleiphilus sp. HI0080 | reverse complement strand
GTCTCGAATGACATCCACCACATGCGTTTACCTGAGCTTGAGAAGGTGTCCCGAAAGGAACAGCAATATCACGATCATCGGTAAATCTGAACTGCGACGTCGGAGCCAAACTCATATCAAATCCGCCAAACTGCGCACTTGGCAGTCCGTTTTTTTGAGCAAGACGAACATGCTCGCTCCCTTTCCCATGACATGCTTCACACGCAACGTTTAACTCAGAAAACGTAGTGTTAAACGTGTTCGTCTGAGTGGAGTAACCTCGTTCGACACCCGTCGAGTGACAATCTGAACAACGTGAGTTCCAATTTTGAGTGTGACGTGACCAGTGGAATGGGCTGTCAGGTCCGGTATTTTCATCTGGAAGTAATTTGTACCAGCGTTGCCCACCGTCTTCTTTTGAACGCGCATCCCAAGCCACATCGTAGGCCTGATAGCGACCACCGTCAGTCTTTATCAAATATTGCTGAAGAGGAAAAATCCCGAACGTGTAGGCAACCTCAAACGACACCTGAA
>NZ_LWFU01000978.1:0-898 GCF_001635135.1 Oleiphilus sp. HI0080 | reverse complement strand
TGTCATCAGAACTATCATCACGCTCTTCATGACCCTTTTTCTTGGAACGCTTCTTCGCTTTGTCTGCCTCAGACTCAGGGGCAGGGGCAACGCTTTTCGGACCAGGCTTGGCATTTTGCTTGCTGGCTGTTTCTTCTGCCACGCGCTTCGCCTCAGCTTCAGCTTTTGCTTTTTCCTCTTCTTCACGTTGCTTGGCTATCGCATCTCTACGAGCCGCATCTTCGGCCTCTTGCTTCGCTGCGATTGCATCCTGTTCAGCTTTCTGTTTCTCAAGCTCTACGCTTGCTTCTGGACGCTTAACATAGGTCCGCTTCTTACGCACCTCAACATTAACCGTCTTGGTTTTGCCCTGACCACCGCTCATCTTCAGCGTTGTTTGCGTTTTGCGCTTCAACGTAATGCGTTTCGGTTCAGAATCCGCCTCACCATGAACACGCTTTAAGTGCGCAAGAAGCTCTCGTTTTTCATCAGGTGACACAGTACCATCTGCTCCACGTGCATCGAGTCCTGCGTCAACAATTTGCTGCAGAAGACGCTCTATCGGCGCACCGATATCTTCCGCTAGCTGTTTAACTGTTACATCTGACATTACTATATTTCTCCCGACTCGACGTCTCTTAGTCTTGGCTCTCTTCAAACCATGGTGCACGAGCTGTCATGATAAGTTCACCGGCACGTTCTTCAGTCATGCCCTCCACTTCCATCAACTCATCAATTGATTGCTCTGCTAGGTCTTCCATCGTAATTACGCCGCTACTTGCAAGCGTTAGCGCCAAGTGACGATCCATTCCTTCCATATTCAACAAGTCTTCAGCCGGCTCACTTCCTTCCAGCTTCTCTTCTGTTGCTAGCGCCTGATTCAACAAGGCGTCTTTTGCACGACGACGCAACTCTTCAA
>NZ_LWFU01000977.1:0-1141 GCF_001635135.1 Oleiphilus sp. HI0080 | reverse complement strand
CGTCAGTGGCAGAAATATAGGGTTGTCTTGTCTGGTTTAGATCCTTCGGATATTGTCATCACTTATCCGCCTTCAACCTTGAAAGATGGTGGAGCTGTTGTCGTTGCAAACTCTTCAGATACCAAGTATTCGAAGGCTGAGATATGAACGATAAGATCTCTCAGAGTAGTTCCACAAATAGCCACAACGCCTTCAACATCGCGCATCATTTAGCGAAAATATTTGTCGAATCGAAACTAGTACTCGCATTGGTTCCTGCGGTTTTATTGTTTGGTTTAATAGGCTTGTTTGAAACACCACGCGAAGAGAATCCTCAAATTGTCGTGCCTGCAGCTGAGATCACGATACCAATGGACGGAATGTCTCCTTTGGAGGTTGAGCACTTACTGTTAACGCCGCTAGAAAATCACCTGAACACTATGCAAGGCGTGAAGCATACCTATGGTGTCGCGGGTGAAGGCTTCGCCAAAATTCAGGTTGAATTCAAAGTAGGTGAAGATAAAACCGAGTCCTTCGTTCGGCTCTATGATCAAATGGAGCGTTATAAAATTCAGTTGCCGCCTTTAGCTGGCGAGCCACACATCAGTCTCGTAGATGTAGACGATGTGCCCTTTATGGTCGTCACTTTGGCTTCTAATCAATATGATCGATATCAGCTTACAAATATGGCTGAACGAATGACAGAGCATTTACATAGTATCGATGGAGTAGGGCTCAGTCAGATTCATGGCGGTCAAGAGAATGATGTTCGAGTAGAAATAAATCCAACTCGCTTGCAGGCTTTAGGGTTAGGACTAAACCAGATACGAGCACATATTCAGGCGGCTAACATTGACCATTCACTTGGCTTCAAAGTCATCGATAAAGACAACCAGCATATGCGTGTCAGTTACAAGTTAGAAAATCTGGAAGAGCTTAGAAAGTTGGTTGTATTTCGAGATACGGAAAAAGTAGTGCACCTTCAAGACATCGCGCATATAACGACTGAGCCCGATCATAAAAATTTAAGCCTCTCGCGTTTTAACTTTGGTCCAGCTGATCATCGTTTTGAAGAGTACAAAGGGCAAGAGATGGCAGCAGTCCATATTGGTATAGCAAAGCAAGGCGGCGTTAATTCCGTCCCTCTGGCCGAAGACATTTT
>NZ_LWFU01000976.1:0-1075 GCF_001635135.1 Oleiphilus sp. HI0080 | reverse complement strand
CCCATGCCGTCGGCAACAAGAGCGAAGGTGAGCCCCTGTTGTGGCTCGTACCACCAGTTGATGACATCCTCGTTATTGCTTCGGATAGCACCCGGATGGCTCAATCCAACAACCTTGTGTCTTCGCAAACATTTGCTGGTAAGCAACATTAGGCCACCCTTGCGTTAAAATCATTAGAGAGCGCTTTGCGTAAATGGCTTGCCATTTCTTCTGCATTCGCAAATCGTTTGGCGGGATCTTTGTTTAGTGCTCTATTGGTAATTCGAACCGCACTAGCCGGCAAATCCGAACGTAACTCACGGACGCTTTTGTGTTTCTTGCTCATAATTTTTATCGTGAGTTCGGGCAACGAATCTGCCTTAAATGGAGTAGTGCCTGTAAGAAGTTGGTAAAAAGTTGCGCCCAAACTGAAGATATCAGCAGCACCGCTAACCTTAGCCCCCTTAAGCTGTTCTGGCGCCATGTAAACTGGACTACCCATCACTTGGCCGGTCTTCGTTTTAGATTCGTCAGACATCCGAGCGATGCCAAAATCCGACACTTTCACCTGATTGGTATCAGCGTTATATNAAAGGTTGGAAGGCTTGATATCACGATGGATGATCTGGTTTTGATGCGCATAGCTAAGCGCTTCCGCTACCTGCAATACGATGCTGTATACGGTAACAACTGGTAATAATTTATCTTGTCTGCAATGCGCATCAAGCGCAGCCCCGTCAACATAATCCATGGCGATATAAGCAAGCTCTCGCTCTTCACCGACATCATAAACCGTCACAATATTTGGATGGCTTAGTCTCCCAGCTGCCTTCGCCTCCCGACAAAAGCGCTCCCTGAGCTCTTGCAATTGATCCTGTGGAAACTGGCTATAAGGCAGTGTTTTAATCGCTACTTTTCTGGCGATTCTTGGATCTTCACCAAGATAGACTACTCCCATCGCGCCACGGCCAAGCTCCTAATCATTTGATATCGCCCAAGCTTTGGAAGAATAATATTTCTTTCAACAACCTTAGTAGCGTCAAGAGGCACTAGAGTCCCATGGCTGGCGCTGTTGTTCAGTTTGGTTGCCGCTTTG